>NZ_JBEZUZ010000044.1:0-58778 GCF_040636735.1 Streptomyces sp. NPDC035033
GCGGGTCGCCGACACCCGGGCGGCCCTCGCCCTCGGGCAGGCCGCCGACCCGCACGCCACCGGCTGGCTCCGGCCGCCGGGCGGCGAGGCGGCCCCGGCCCCCGCCCCCGTACCGCAGCAGCAGTCCCCGCAGCCCGATCCGGCCCCGGGCCCGTGGCGGCCGTGGCGCTTCCGCATGTCCAACGACGTGTGGGGGACGCCGGTCGTCGACGGCGACCTGCTGTACGTGACCTCCTTCGAGGTGCACGCGCTGGACACCGGCTCGGGCCGGCGCCAGTTCAAGACCCGGGACGTGGCCTGGTCGATGGCGGTGGCCGGCGGCCGCATCCACGCCTCCGACGGGCCGACCCTCTACGCGCTGGACGCCACCGACGGCGGGGAGCGCTGGCGGCTGCGCACGGACGCCTGGGTGTACTCCCTCCAGGTGGACCGGGGCACCGTCGTCACCGGCACCCGGGGCGGCGGCGTGCAGGGCTGGGAGGCGTCCAACGGCGCCAAGCTGTGGGAGATCACCGGCTGCCAGACCGACTTCGAGACCCCGGAGGCGGGCCCGGCCGTGCACGGCGACACCGTGTACGTCTGGCGGGACGCCCGGCTGGTGGCCCTCGACGCCCGGACGGGCACCGAGCGCTGGTCGTACCCGATCGGCGACGCCGCCTCCTGCGGGCACGTGCCGGTGCGGGTCGCCCCGGCCGAGGACGGCTGCGTGTACGTCTCCGCCGGCACCCGCGTCCTGTCGATCGACATCGCCGCCGGGCACGTCCGCTGGCACTTCGAGGCGCCCGCCGTCTTCCTCTCGCCGCCCGCCTTCGCGCCCGGCCCGGCCGTCACCGGCGGCGGCGTGTACCTCGCCGACCACCTCGGCACGGTGTACGCGCTCGACGCCACCACCGGCCAGGACCGCTGGCGGATCGCGACCGAGCCGCGCCAGTCGTCCGAGCCGGTGCTCGTCGCGGACGGCAACGTGCACGTCGGCAGCGGCAGCGCGCTCTACACCCTGGACGCGGTCACCGGCACCCCCAGGTGGCGGTTCGCGGCCGGCGGCGAGCTGGTCGGCACCCCCGTCGTCGCCGACGGGCGGGTCCACTTCGGCTCCGCCGACCACGTCCTGTACACCCTGGACGCGACCGGCGGGCAGCTCCGCTGGAAGCTCGCCACCGGCGGCGAGATCACCGGCTCGCCGGTGGCGAAGGGCGGGGTCGTGTACGCGTGCAGCAAGGACCGCTGCGTCTACGCGCTCGACGCGGCGAAGGGCACCGCGACCGGCCGGGGCGCCGCGGCCCGCTAACCCCTCGGGGGCTCGTCCCGGTCCCGGTCGCGGTCGCGCGGTGGCTCGGCCGGGACGTCGAAGCGGCCGGGGGCGGCGTACGGCATGGACCGGGTCTCGGTGTCGTACGGCGACCGTCCGGGCGGCGGGGCCTCCCCGGGCGGCGGTTCGTCGGGCGCCGGGTGCGCGGGCGGCGGCGCGGCCGGCTCCAGGCGGTGGCGGCGGGGCCGGCCGGACATGACGAGGGCGCCGAGCAGGAGCAGCACCCCGCCGCCGAAGGCGAGGCCGACGCCGACGCCGAGGCCGCGTCCGTCGCCGGAGACCACCAGGCCCTCCTCGGCCTGCCCGACCCGCACCGCCCACAGGACGGTGAAGCCGAGGACGACCAGCCCGGCGAGGGCGACGAGCGGCCGGGAGCGCAGCACCACCCCGAGCAGGGCGAGGAGGGCGGCGAAGGCGAAGGGCAGCAGGATCGAGCCGATGACCTCGGCCTTGGCGTCGGTGACGCCGGTGAAGAGGTCGTCGATCGGATAGTCGCGCCCGGGACGGCCGTCGTACCAGGCACGGAAGGGGCTCCAGACGGCGGCCGTCGCTCCGGCGAGGGCCAGGACCGAGCCGACGGCGTTGCGGATCATCGATCGGCCTCCTTGCGCGCGGCGTCGCGGTCGGGCTCTCTCGCTCCCGACGCTACGCCGGGTGGCGGGGGCCCGCCATGCGGGGCGCGGCCCCCGCTAGGGTGTGGCGCGCACATGACGACGACGGACGGGGAGACGGCGATGACACGGACCCGGCTGAAGATGGCGGCCACCCTGACGGTGGTGGTGCTGGCGCTGACCGGCTTCCAGACGAGCAGCAGCGGCGGCGGCAAGGGCGGCAGCGGCAAGAGCAAGTCCAGGAGCGGCGACGGGGGCGGCTGCTCCAGCGACAAGAAGGACAACGACGACTACGCGGGCTCCGGTGGCGGCGACTCCAGCGGTGGCAGCGGCAGCGGCAGCGGCGGCAGCGAGTACACCGCCGAGCCCGCGCCCAGCACCACCACCGCCACCGCGAAGGTGGTCGTCGTCGACTGCGTGAAGCCCGCGCAGAAGAAGCGCAAGGGCAGGCCGGCCCGCAAGGCGGACACCACGGCGACCCTGCGGATCACCTCGGACGCCCTGACCGAGACCACCTTCCAGGTGACGCTGGAGTTCAAGGGCACCGCGGGTTCGGCGGTGGACTCGGCGGTCGTGGACGTGACCGTCAAGCCGTACGAGACGAAGACCTTCGACGTGCGGATGAAGAACCCGAAGGCCGTCGACCGCGTGCGGAACTGCTGGGTGTACGACGTCCGCGAGGCGTAGCCGCGCCCGACGGGCGCGCGGGGCGGCGGCTACCGCGTCCGGTACCCCGTCCGCCGTCCGGTGAACAGCTCCGCCTGCCGGTCCGCCGGCAGGTTGCCGAGGGCGATGAGGTGCGGGGCCTGGGCGAGGGCCTGGGACCTGACGGCCTCCTTGGCCGTCCACAGGGCCCGTACGGTGCCCTGCACGGCCTCCGTCGGGTACCCGGCGATGACGGCCGCCGCCTCCCGCGCGGCGGCGAGCGCCCCGCCGGGCCCGGTCACCTCGCTGACCAGGCCGATCTCGTACGCCCGCCGGGCGGAGATCCGTTCGGCGGAGCCCATCAGGGCCATCCGGGCGACCTCCCCGAACGGCATCCGCTGCGCCATGTGGACGGTCTCGAAGGCGCTGACCATGCCGTAGGTGGTGTGCGGGTCGAAGAAGGTCGCCGTCTCGCCGGCGATGAGGAACTCCGCCTCGCCGAGCAGGTAGAAGGCGCCGCCGCAGGCCATCCCCTCCACCGCGGCGATCACCGGTTTCCACAGGTCGTTGGCCTTGGGGCCGATCGCGATCAGCGGGTCGTCGAGGGTGTACGGGGACGAGGGCTGCGGCACCCGGCCGGCGTCGTCGCGGTCGACGCCGGTGCAGAAGGCCCGGCCGCCGGCGCCGGTGAGGACGATCGCCCGGATGTCGTCCTCGTACCGGAACCCCCGCCAGACGGCGGCGAGTTCGTCCGCCATGGCGAGGGTGAGGGCGTTGAGCCGCTCGGGCCGGTCGAGGGTGACGACGGCGACGCCGGTCGTCCCGTCCCGCTCCAGGGAGATCGTCATCCGCGCTCCAGGAGCCAGCGGGGGACGGCGATGCCGTCGATCTCGGTGAAGGCGACGCGGACGGGGGCGCCGATCCGCAGGCGGGCGGGGTCGAGGGAGTTCAGGGGGGCGTCGGGGGCGGTGACGACGTTGCCGGCGAGGCGGACGCGGGGGGCGTCGGCGAGTTCGACGAGGACCGCGTTGTAGGGGGCCTGGTCGGCGTAGTCGGGGAGCAGCGGCGGGTGGGGGAGCACGTACGACCAGATCCGGCCGCGGCCGGACATGAGCCGCCACTCGGTGGCGAAGGACCGGCAGTGCGGGCAGCAGGGGCGGGGCGGGAAGCGGAGTTCGCCGCAGCCCTCTTCGGCGCACGCCTGGATCCGGAGTTCGCCGCGGGCGGTGAACTCCCAGAAGAGGGCGCCGTCTTCGTCGATGACGGGGTTCAGCATCGGGTCAGCTCCTGAGGAGTAGGGCCGAGGTGGGCACGCCCTCGCCGGCGGTGACGAGGCAGGTGGCGGCGCCGGGCACCTGGGCGGTGGAGGTGCCGCGGAGCTGCTTCACGCCCTCGTTGATGAGGTTGAAGCCGTGCACGTACGCCTCGGAGAGGCCGCCGCCGCCGGTGTTGAGGGGAAGCCGGCCGCCGAGTTCGAGGGCGCCGCCCTCGGTGAAGGCGCCGCCCTCGCCGCGCCCGCAGAAGCCGTACCCCTCCAGGGAGAGCGGGATCAGCGGGGTGAAGGCGTCGTAGATCTGGGCGACGTCGACGTCCTGGGGGCCGAAGTCGGCGGTCTTCCACAGGTGGCGGGCGGCGGTCCAGGCGGGGCCGGTGAGCGGGTCGTCGTTCCAGTAGTTGACCATGCCGTGGTGCTGGGCGGGCAGGCCCTGGGCGGCGGAGTGGACGTAGACGGGCCGCTGCCGGCAGTCGCGGGCCCGTTCGGCGGAGACGACGACGCAGGCGAGGGCGCCGTCGGTCTCCAGGCAGTTGTCGAAGAGGCAGAGGGGTTCGCTGATCCAGCGGGAGGTCATGTACATCTCGCGGGTCAGCGGGCGCTCGTACATGATCGCGGCCGGGTTCTGGTTGGCGCGGTTGCGGCAGGCGAGGGCGACGTTGAAGAGGTGGTCGCGGGTGGCGCCGTACTCGTGCATGTAGCGGCGGGCGAGCATGCCGATCTCGTCGGCGGGGCGGAGCAGCCCGAAGGGGCGGGTCCACTGACCGGGGGTGGGCAGCTGGACGGCGGTGTTCTTCCAGGGGCGGGGGCCGGAGCCGCGCTTGCGGGAGCGCCAGGCGACGCCGACGCTCGCCTGGCCCGCGGCGATGGCGGCGGCGAGGTGGCCGACGGTGGCGCAGGAACCGCCGCCGCCGTAGCCGACCTTGGAGAAGAAGGTGACGTCGCCGGCGCCGATGGCCTTGGCGACCTCGACCTCGTCGGTCTCCTCCATCGTGTAGGAGGCGAAGGCGTCGACCTCCCCGGGGGCGATGCCGGCGTCGTCGAGGGCGGCCAGGATCGCCCGGCAGGCGAGGGCCTTCTCGGTCTCGGGGAGCTGTTTCGCGAAGGGCGTCTGACCGATCCCGACGATGGCTGTGGCGTCCTTGAGCACCGGACCTCCTCATGGGGCAGCACTGCTGACAGCGCGTCAGGCTACAACTAATCTGACGGATAGTCAGCTACAGCGAGGCTGGGGGTACGGACATGCGTGGCGAACTGGAGTGGGGCACGATCCCGGGACTCGTACGGGCGGCGGGGGAGCGGTACGGCGGACGGGAGGCGGTCGCCGAGGGCCGCGTCCGCGTCTCCTACGCCGAACTCGCCGCCCGCGTCGAGCGGTCCGCCGCCGCCTGCCTGGCGGCCGGCGTACGGGCCGGGGACCGGGTCGCGGTCTGGGCGCCCAACAGCCTCGACTGGATCACCGCCGCCCTCGGCGCCGTCACCGCGGGCGCCGTCCTCGTCCCGCTCAACACCCGCTTCAAGGGCGCCGAGGCCGCCGACGTCCTGGCCCGCTCCCGCGCCCGGCTCCTCTTCGTCACCGGCACCTTCCTCGGCACCTCGTACGTCGCCTCCCTGCGCCGCGCCGGGGTGCCCCTGCCGCACCTGGAGCGGGTCGTCGTGCTCGGCGACACCGCGCCCGACGAGGCCGGGTGGACCACCTGGAAGGCGTTCCTCGCCGAGGGCGACCGGGTGCCGGCCGCGCGCGTCCGGGCCCGCGCCGACGCGATCGACCCCGACGCCCCCTCCGACATCGTCTACACCTCCGGCACCACCGGCCGCCCCAAGGGCGCCGTCATCAGCCACGCCCAGACCCTGCGCTGCTACGCGGAGTGGGCCTCCCTCGCCGGTCTCGCCGAGGGCGACCGCTACCTCGTCGTGAACCCGTTCTTCCACACCTTCGGCTACAAGGCGGGCGTCCTGGCCTGCCTGATGCGCGGGGCGGTGATCGTGCCGCAGCCGGTCTTCACCGTCGACACCGTCCTCGCCAACATCGCCGCCGAGCGGATCAGCGTGCTGCCCGGCCCGCCCACCCTCCACCAGTCGCTCCTCGACCACCCGGCCCGCGCCGCCCACGACCTGTCCACCCTCCGCCTGGTCGTCACCGGCGCCGCCGTCGTCCCGCTGCTCCTCGTCGAGCGCCTCCGCGCCGAGCTGGGCGTCGGCACCGTCCTCACCGCGTACGGCCTCTCCGAGGCGAGCGGCCTGGTCACCATGTGCCGCCGCGACGACCCCGACGAGATCGTCGCCACCACCTCCGGCCGGCCCGTCCCCGGCACCGAGGTCCGGCTCTCCGACTCGGGCGAGGTGCTGGTGCGGGGCCACAACGTGATGCGCGGCTACTTCGAGGACCCGGAGGCGACCGCCGCCGCGATCGACCCGGACGGCTGGCTGCGCACCGGCGACGTCGGCGTCCTCGACGGGGCGGGCAACCTGCGGATCACCGACCGGCTCAAGGACATGTTCATCGTCGGCGGCTTCAACGCCTACCCCGCCGAGATCGAGCAACTCCTGGGCCTGCACCCGGACGTCGCCGACGTCGCCGTCGTCGGCGTCCCCGACGCCCGGCTCGGCGAGGTCGGCAAGGCGTTCGCGGTGCGGCGCCCCGGCTCCCTCCTGACCGCCGACGACCTGATCGCCTGGGCGCGCCGGGAGATGGCCAACTACAAGGTGCCCCGGCAGGTCGAGTTCGTCCCGGAGCTGCCGAGGAACGCGAGCGGGAAGGTGGTCAAGGGGGAGCTGCGGAAACGGGGTTGAGGCGGCGGGCGTCCGGCGCGCGGCTTCCGGAAGATTGGAATCCCTTTATGGAAGAAGGAGCGGCGAGGCAACCGACCGCTCGCGTGTACACGTCATAGAGGCACGCGACCTCCCGTCCCCCTCCGATCCGAGGAGCACCAGGTGTCCACGCAGGAGATCCCCCTCACCCTCACCCCGCAGCAGGCCGCCACCGGCGTCGTCATCCCCGTGACCCTGCCGACCGGCGCCACCCGGCTCCACGTCCCGCCCTGCCGCCACGGCGACCTCGTCCCGGTCCAGCTCGCCGGCGGCACCGTCCTCCTCCGCATCACCGTCGCCGGCGGCCAGACCCCGCAGCGGCGGAAGTCCGGCGTCGCCGGCTGCCTCGTCCCGCTCCTCGTCATCGGCGCGATCATCGGAGGCTCGTACCTCCTGGGCGCCAACGACGACGACGCGCCCGAGGCCCGCCCCACCGTCCCCACCTTCTCGATCTCGCCCTTCCCCAGCCTCGACCTCCCCACCCCGGACACCGACCCCACCGCGGAGCCCACCCCCACCGAGGAGGAGCCCGACCCGTACGACAAGGGCACCTGCCTCAACGGCACCCTGCCGGACTCGGAGACCGCGCAGTCCGTCAGCGGCGTCGAGGAGGTCCCCTGCTCGGCCTCGGACGCCCACTACAAGGTCATCCAGACCTTCCCCTTCACCTCCGACATGAACCGGTGCAACGCCAACCCCAAGACGCAGTACGCCTTCTCGCACCGCTACACGATGAACGGCACCACCATCAGCGAGTACGTCTACTGCCTGGTCGGACTCGGCTCCTACGCGCGCAACTAGGCCCTACTCCCGCCGCAGCAGGACGATCCCGGCCTCCTCCCGCACCACCCGCCAGGACGGGTCCCCGGACACCGCGCGCAGGACGCCGTCCGTCGCCCCGGCCGGGAAGCCGTCCGCCCGGTCCAGGACCAGCCACTCCACCGCCGGCGCCCGGTCCGGCAGCCCCGGCACGGCGAGCCGCACCACCGTCCGGTCCGTGAGGTGCGGGGCGAGCGAGTTGCTCGCCGCCACCCGCACCCCGTCCGGCACCAGCCCGACCGCCGCCCGCGCCGCCGCCTCCCGCGGACCCTCCCGCCAGAAACCGGGCGCGGCGAGCTGGGCGGTCGGCTGGAGGGGCAGGAGGAGGAGCACCGCCCCGAGGGGGACCGCGAGCGGCAGCCGCGCCCCGCGCCGCAGCGCGTCGACGAGCGCCGCGAAGGCGACGGGCACGAGCACCGCCGAGTAGTGCAGCCCCGGCTCCCAGTGCGACGGCACCGACGAGGCGAACCGCCAGCCCAGCGTCGGCAGCAGCAGCCACGCCAGCGGACTGCGCACCACCAGCCCGCCGGTGACGGCGAGCAGCGCGAGGACCGTCAGCACCTTCACGGACCAGCCGTCCAGGAGCCCGTACGCGCCCCCGACCCGCTCCGCGTACAGGTACCGCCCGTCCGGCGCGAACCCCGGGATCACCACCTTGAGCACCAACAGCGCGGCGAGCGCCGACCCGCCGGCGAGGAGGAGGCCGGTGCGCCGCTCCCGCCGGTCCCGCGCCCGGTGGGCGATCAGCAGCCCGAGGACGGCCGCCGTCGCCCCCAGGTCCTCCTTCACCAGCAGCAGCCCCGCCGCCCACCGGGCCGCCGCCCCCGCCCGCCCGTCCAGGTACGCCCGGCAGGCCAGCGCCAGCGGCGGCAGCGCGAACGCCACCTCGTGGAAGTCGAAGCCGACCAGCGCCTGCACGCCCCACGCCAGCCCGCAGGCCGCACCGACCACGACCCCGGCCCACGGCCGCCCCGGCAGGTGCCGCTGCGCCGTCCGCCCCGTCACGTACACCGCCGCGGCGACCAGCGCCGTCTGCGCCACGAGCAGCACCTCCACGCGCGGCACCAGCCGGTACACCGGCCCGAGGAGCGCGAGCACCGGATGGAAGTGGTCCCCGAGCAGCGGCAGCGCCTCGCCCGCGAAACCGGCCGGGGCGGTCGCCGTCCGGATCTCCGACGCGGGCAGCCGCCCCTCCGCCCACGACCGCACCGCCTGCCCGAAGATCCCCAGGTCGTAGCCGGTCGTCCGGAACCGGGCGTGGTTCCGCAGCGCGAAGGCGGTGTGCAGGACGAAGAGGACGGCGGCGACGAGCGCGGGCCCGGTCCGGGACGCGGCGGCGAGGCGGGGCGCGACGGCCGCGGGCTTCTCCGGGGCGGTGATCATGAGCATGGGCCGCAGCCTGGGCGGGACCGCCTGAAGGGCCCCTGAAGCTCCCTGAGGATTTCCTCAGGGACCGCCGGCCCCCGGCGGGCGATACTCGGGGCCATGCGCATCCTGGTGATCGAGGACGAGGAACGGATAGCCGCCTCGCTGCGCCGCGGCCTCACCGCCGTCGGCTACACCGTCGACGTCGCCCACGACGGCGTCACCGGACTCCACCTCGCCCGCGAACACCGGTACGCGGCCGTCCTGTTGGACCTGATGCTGCCCGGCCTCAGCGGGTACCAGGTCTGCGCCCGGCTGCGCGCCGAGGGCAACGAGGTGCCGGTGCTGATGCTGACCGCGAAGAACGGCGAGTACGACGAGGCCGAGGGCCTGGACACCGGCGCCGACGACTACCTCGCCAAGCCCTTCTCGTACGTCGTCCTGGAGGCCCGGCTGCGGGCCCTCGTCCGCCGCGGCGGCGCCCGCGTCCCCGCCCTCCTGGAGGCCGGCGACCTGTGGCTCGACCCGGCCCGCCGCACCTGCGGGCGGGGGAGCGAGCGGATCGAGCTCACCCCGAAGGAGTTCGCCGTCCTGCACTGCCTGCTGGGCAGGCTCGACGAGGTGGTGCCCGTCGTCGACGTCCTCGACGAGGTGTGGTCGGCGGACTTCACCGGCGACCCGAACATCGTGCACGTCTACATCAGCGCCGTCCGCAGGAAGATCGACGCCCCCTTCGGCCGGGAGACGATCGAGACGGTGAGGGGCGCCGGCTACCGGGTGAGCGGCCGTGCGTGACGCCGCGCGCCCCGTGTGGGCGAGCCGGCCCGTCTGGGCGTCCGGCCTCGCCGCCGCGCTCGTCGTCGGCTGCGCCGTCGCCTGGCTCCAGTACGCCGACCGGGCCGCCGGCCCGCGCTCCACCTGGCCCGCCGTCTTCGTCAACGACGACCGGGTCGGCCCGCAGATCGCGTGGATCACCACGTGGGGCACCTGGCTGGGCGCCCTGTACGTGGCCGCCGTCTGCCTCCTGGCGGGGAAGGGCGGCCCGTGGTGGGTACGGCTCCGGGGCGCGGCCGTCGCCGCCGCGGTCACCGCCGCCCTGTACGCCACGTACGGCACCTGGCTCGTCAAGGAGAACGAGTTCGGCAAGGTCGACGTCGCCGAGAAGGCGTTCCGCTGGGCCATCGCCTGCGTCGGCCCCTCCGCCGGCCTCGTCACGGCGGCGGCGGTCGCGGCGGCGATCGGCCGGGGCGGCGCCCGGATCTCCTTCCGGGGCCGGGTGGCGCTGACGGCCGGGGGAGCGGCGGGAGCGCTCTTCCTCGCGGCCGTCCACACCTTCCAGACCCTGGAGGAGGCCCAGGAGTCGCTGGACGCGGTCTACTGGATCGCCCTCACCACCGGCGTCCCGCTGACGGCCCTGCTGACCGGCCGCCTCGTGCACGTCATGGTCGCGCGGGCGCTGCGCCCGGTGGAGGCGATCCGCCGCGAACTCGCCGACATCACGGGCCAGTCGCTCGACCGCCGCGTCCCCGTCCCGCCGACGGAGGACGTCCTCGCGGACCTGGCCCGCACGACGAACGCGACCCTGGACCGGGTCGAGGCGGCCTCCACCCGCCAGCGCGAGTTCACCGCCGACGCGGCCCACGAACTCCGCAGCCCCCTGGCCGCGTTGCGCGCCCAGCTCGAATCGGCCCTCCGCCACCCGGAGTCGGTCGACGACTGGCAGGAGGTCGTGCGGGAGGCGACGGTGGACGTCGTCCGCCTCCAGCACCTGGCCGACGACCTCCTGCTGCTGGCCGGCCACGGCTCGGTGCCCCCGGTCCGCGAACCGGTCGACCTCGCGGCCCTCGCGGAGGACCTGGTCCGCGAACACCGGCACCTCCCGGAGTCGGCCGCCCTGCGCCTCCACTGCGAGGCCCCGTCCCCCGCGGTCCTCCCGGGCAACCCGGTCCACCTGGACCGCCTCCTCCGCAACCTCCTGACGAACGCCTGCCGCCACGCCCGCGCGAAGGTCACGGTGACGGTGACCCGTACCGGCCCGGACCTGCTCCTGACGGTCCACGACGACGGCCCCGGCATCCCGCCCGCCGACCGCGCCCGCGTCTTCGACCGCTTCACCCGCCTCGACACCGCCCGCACCCGCACCACGGGCGGCGCCGGCCTCGGCCTCCCCATCGCGAGAGACCTGACCCACGCCCACGGCGGCACCCTCACGATCGAGGACACGGAAGGAGAGGGCGCGTTGCTGGTGGCCCGCTTCCCGACGACCACGTGACCCGCCGACCGACCCGAAGGGGCCCGAACCGACAAGCGGTTCGGGCCCCTTGAGCGGCGCTGCGGCGATCAGGTGGCGTGCAGGTCGTTCGTGGTGTCACCGGTGATGTGCAGGTTGTTCGTGCTGTCACCGGTGATGTGCAGATTTGCCATGGCCGGAGTAGCCGTCCCGACAGCCACGGCTGCGGCGATGGCGACGACGGCGAGGAGACGCTTGGTGCGGATCACGCTCAACTCCCTCTTGAGATGATGACCTTGTCGGTCCGACCCTCGCTCGCGACCGGACGACAGGGCCAAACGGTCGGGCTGACTCCGTCAGCTTCGGCCTGTGCATACGTCAGGAGGGGCCGGGCGGGTGCCCGGCCCCTCCTTGCGTGGTGACCTGATCGCGTTGCGCGCGGTCCCTGCCTGACGGAATCCCCCCGATTCCGTCGGGCGTCCCCCGAGACCGCGTGCTCCCCCGTCGACCGGGCCCCCTGTGGATGGCACCGGCAGCTCCCCCGAAGTCGCCGCCGGTGCCGTCATCCCCGTGGGGGAGTGGTCTACTTGACCGGCTCCGTGGTGACGTGGAGGTTGTCGGTCGAGGCGCTGCCCTCACCGAGGACCTTGTCCGCGATGGCGTCGGCCGGCTCCGAGGTGACGTGCAGGTTCTTGGTGCCGATCTGCTCCGTCTCGCCGCCGGTGACGTGCAGGTTCTCCGGCTTGACGGTCGGGTCGGTCGCGTCGATCTCGGCCATGGTGTTCCCCTCCTGGTGGATGGCGTGCGTGTCGTGCGGTGGGGAGCCCGTCCGGCTGTTCCCCCGTGGACGGTCGGACGGGCTCCCATGGGCCGCTCACCCTAATGCGTAGGAGTGACAGCCTCTGCGGCGACCCGTCTGCCCCCCGACACGGCGGATCGTTGAGAACCACTCTGGCCCGAGGCGATAAACGAATGATGAACGCCCCTGCGGGGGCGGTGTTCAGGCAGCCGCCTGTGGAGCGAGCAGCGATCTGACCTCGGCGGCTTCCGTTGCCCCCAACTCCTCGTAGATGTCGAGGGCTTCCTGCCAGCAGACCTGGGCCCGCCCCGTCTGCCCGAGGGCGTCGAGGGCCCGGCCGAGGACGGTCAGGACATTGCCGCGCCGCCAGTCGCCCCCGATGCCCCGCAGCACCGTCAGGGCCATCTCGGATCCGGCCGCCGCTGCTCCGTACCGGCGCCTCGCGATGTCGACTTCGGCGAGACGGAAGAGGGTCATGCCCTCCCACAGCCGCTGCCGGCTTTCGACGAAGACCGTGAGTGCCTCACGGAGCCGCTCGGTCGCGGCATCGAGCTGCCCGCTCGCGGTGAGGGCGAGCCCGAGCGCGTAACGGCCGTTCGCCCCCTTCAGTGAGTGCCCCATCTCGTCATACATCGCCGCTCCCTGCTGGGCCATGCGCACGGCGTCGTCCCGCTGTCCTGCCGCCAGACGGAGCCGGGACAGGTTGCACAGAGCGGAGGCTTCGCCGGCCCGGTCCCCGATGCTGCGGAACTCGTCTATGGCCAAGGTGAAGTGGCGGTCCCCGTCGTTGTGTCGCCCTTGGTAGAGCGCTACGGCGCCCATCACGTTCAGCGCCCAGCACATGGGCAGACGGTCGTCCACGGATCCGGCGAGCCCTGCCACCTCTTCGGCTTCGTGGGCGGCCTGGTCGAAGCGCCCCTGGTAGTGGTGCACGTACGCCAGCGTGTTGGCCGCCCGTCCCTCCGCCCGTACGTCGCCCGCCTTCGCCGCCGCGTCCCGGAGGACCGTCGCGACCGCCTCGTACTCCTTGGAGTTGGCGCCGGACTCGGCCAGGTCGAGGGAGGCCCAGAGGAGGTCGACCGCGCGGCGGAGGGTCGTCGCGGAGGAGGCGGACTGGCGGACGCAGGCGAGGAGGCAGTGGGACTCGGCGTAGAGCCAGTCCTGGGCCTCGTGGCGGTCGGTGAAGGCCAGGCCCTCGTACTCGGTGGGTTCGAGGTGGTCGACCAGGCGGTCGCCGGGGCGCTCGATGGCGTAGACCCGCGCCGCCGTCGAGAGGTAGAAGTCGAGGAGGCGGGAGAGCGCGGCCTCCTTCTCCGTCGGGGGGTGCTCGTCGCGGTCGGCGCACGCACGCGCGTAGAGCCGGACCAGATCGTGGTAGCGGTAGCGGCCGGGGGCCGCCGACTCGACCAGGGACGTGTCGACGAGGGCCTCCAGGAGGTCCTCCGTGTCCCAGAGGGGGAGGTCCAGGACGGCCGCGGCCGCCGCGAGGGAGATGTCGGGGCCGTCGGCCAGGCCCAGGAGGCGGAAGGCGCGGGCCTGGGCCGGCTCCAGCTGGCCGTAGCCCAGCTCGAAGGTGGCCTTGACCGCGAGGTCGCCGGCCTGGAGTTCGTCGAGGCGGCGGCGCTCGTCCGCCAGCTTGGCGGCGAGGACCGAGACCGTCCAGGTGCGGCGGGCCGCCAGGCGCGAGGCGGCGATGCGGATCGCCAGGGGGAGGAAACCGCAGGCCGCGACCACGTCGAGGGCCGCCTCCCGCTCCGCCCGCACCCGCTCCTCGCCGACGATCCTCGTGAAGAGCTGGAGCGCCTCCTCCGGGGACATCACGTCGAGGTCCACCAGGTGCGCGCCCGCCAGGTCCACCATCCGGATGCGGCTCGTGACCAGTGCCGCGCAGCCCGCCGTGCCGGGCAGGAGGGGCCGGATCTGGGCGGCGTCGCGGGCGTTGTCCAGGAGGACCAGGACGCGGCGGCCGTCCAGCGTCGAGCGGTAGAGCGCGGCCCGGTCCTCCAGCGAGTCGGGAATGGCCGAATCAGGTGTGCCGAGGGCGCGGAGGAAGGAGCCGAGGACCGTCTCCGGGGCGGCGGCGCGGGCGCCCGCGCCCTGGAGGTCGACGTACAGCTGCCCGTCGGGGAAGTGCGGGCGCGCCTCGTGCGCCACGTGCACGGCGAGCGTGGTCTTGCCGACGCCGCCGATGCCGGCGAGCGCCGAGACCGCCATCACCGAGCCCTCCGCGGTGGCGAGCCGCGCGCCCAGCTCCCGTACGAAGGCGGCCCGGCCGGTGAAGTCGGGGACGGTCGCCGGGAGTTGCGCCGGGCGGGCCACCGGTGCGGCGGCCGGGGCCTGCTCCTCGACGGGGCGGGCCAGTTCGGCGTCGCCCTGGAGGATGCGCTGCTGGAGGCGGGAGAGTTCGGGGGTCGGGTCGACGCCGAGCTCGTCGGCGAGGAGCCGGCGGGTGTCCGCGTACACCGCGAGCGCCTCGGCCTGCCGGCCGCCCCGGTAGAGCGCCAGCATCAGCAGTTCGCGCAGGCGCTCGCGCAGCGGGTGCGCGGCGGTGAGCGCGGTCAGTTCGGAGACGGCCTCGGCGTGCGCACCGATCTCCAGGTCGACGTCGAGGCGGGTCTCCAGGAGGGTGAGCCGCCACTCCTCCAGGCGGGTCCGCTGGGCCTCGGCGTACGGCCCCGGGACGGAGGCCAGGACCTCGCCGTCCCACAGGTCCAGGGCCCCGGCGAGCCGGGCCCGGGCGGCCACCCGGTCGCCCGCGGCCCGCAGCTTCTCGGCCTCGGCGGCCAGCTCCCGGGCCCGGGTGAGGTCGAGCGCGGTGGTCCGCAGCGCGTAGCCGCCGGACTCGCTGACCAGCACCTCGGCGCCGAGGACCTTGCGCAGCCGGGAGGCGTACGTACGGAGCGCGGCGAGCGCCTGCGAGGGGGGTTCCTCGCCCCAGAGCGCGTCGATGAGCTCGGAGGCGGTGGCCGTCCGGCCGCCCCGCAGGAGCAGCGCGGCGAGCAGGGCGCGCTGCTGCGGCGACCCGGTGGCCAGCGGCTCCCCGTCCCGCCAGGCCCGCACGGGCCCGAGCACGCCGAAGCGCAGGCCGGTGCCGGTGCCGGTGCCGGTGCCGGTGCCGACGCCCGGCTCACCCGGCTTGTCCGGCTTGTCCGGAACCGTCGCGACCGGAGCGTCGACTGCCGTCGCCGGGCCGACCGCCGCTGCCGGGTCGACCGCCGCCTGGCCGGCCGCGTCCGTCCTCGCCCGCTGCCGGGGCACGCCGACGTCCGCCCCGGCCCCGTTCCCGCCGGGGCCCTGCGCCGGGACGCGCGGCCCGTTCTCCTGCCCCATGGCTCCCCCTGCCCTGCCGGTGGTATCGCCCCGGACAGTCTGCCTTGTCCGGAGGGAGCGCGTCAGCATCGGGGCGGCCGTCGTGAAGGAGCTGTGACGGGTACCGGCCGTCACGATAGCTGACGGTTCGTCAGATCGGCGCTACCGTGAACGGCATGGAGACCCAGGAGACCTTCCCCAGGATCATCTCGGTGGACGACCACACCGTGGAGCCCCCGCACGTCTGGCGGGACCGGCTCCCGTCCCGGTACCACGGCACCGGCCCGCGGGTCGTCCGGGCGCCACTGAAGGAGATGACCTTCCTCGGCGGCAAGTTCGCGCCCGTCATGGGTGCGAAGGGCGACGACGGGCCGATCGGCGACTGGTGGGTCTACGAGGACCTGCACAGGCCCCTCACCCGCCTCGACACGGCCGTCGGCTGCGACCGCGACGAGATACGCCTCGAAGTCATCACCTACGAGCAGATGCGGCCGGGGTCCTTCTCCGTGCCCGACCGGCTCGCCGACATGGACGTCAACCACGTCCAGTCCGCGCTCTGCTTCCCGACCTTCCCCCGCTTCTGCGGCCAGACCTTCACCGAGGCCGCCGACCGCGAGCTCGGCCTGCTCTGCGTGCGGGCGTACAACGACTGGATGGTGGAGGAGTGGTGCGGCCCCGAGGCGCGCGGCCGGCTGATCCCGCTCACCCTCATCCCCTTGTGGGACCCGGAGCTGGCCGCCGCCGAGGTGCGGCGGAACGCCGCCCGGGGGGTCCGCGCCGTCGCCTTCTCCGAGATCCCCCCGCACCTGGGGCTGCCCTCGGTCCACACCGACCACTGGGACCCCTTCCTCCGGGCCTGCGACGAGACCGGCACGGTCATCGCGATGCACATCGGCTCGTCCAGCCGGATGCCGTCCACCTCGGCGGACGCCCCGCCGGCGGTCGGCTCCACGATCACCTTCGCCAACTGCTGCTTCTCGATGGTCGACTGGCTGATGAGCGGCAAGTTCGAGCGCTTCCCGAACCTGCGGATCATGTACGCGGAGGGCCAGATCGGCTGGATCCCGTACATCCTGGAGCGGGCGGACGTGGTCTGGGAGGAGAACCGCGCCTGGGGCGGCGTCGCCGACAAGGTCACCCGGCCGCCGTCGGAACTCTTCGCCGGGCACGTGTACGGCTGCTTCTTCGACGACGCCTTCGGGCTGAGGAACCTGGACGCGATCGGCGTCGGGAACGTCCTCTACGAGACGGACTACCCGCACTCCGACTCCACCTGGCCCCGGTCGAAGGAGGTCGGCGAGGCGCAGATGGGCCACCTGGCCCCGGACGTGGTCGAGCGGATCGTGCGCGGCAACGCGATCGACCTGCTGGGCCTGACGCCGGAGGGCCTCTGGCGGCCCTAGGAGCGGCCCACCGGGGCGGGAGCGGGGCGCCCCCGCCCCGCACGTCACGGCCGGTTCTCGCTCACCTCAATGGTCTAACGAGGCTCCTCCCTGATAGCTGAGGGTCAGGAAGTGCGCACTAATGGTAGTCACGTGTGCGATTCATGCACACGCGAGACAGCCATGGTGGGCACCCTCCGGGGTGTTCACGAACGGAGCCTGTGAAACATGACCACCGACCATCCGCACGTCCCGCCCGCGGACGACGACATAGAACCGACCCGAGGAACCGCCCAGGGACCGGCCCACCGGCCCGCTGTCTCCCCAGCTTCGTCCCGGCCGCCCGGCGCGTCCCCCTTCCCCGACCGGCAGGCCCTGCCGCCGGTCCCGCCGGCCGACCGGGCCGTGACGGTGCTTCCGGCCGCCCCCGCGCACGTCCCCGGCGAGTGGAAGGAACCCCCGACCGCCCGCGAGACCGGGACGGCGACCGCCCGGGAGGTCGAGGCCGATCGGGAGCCGGTGACCGTCCGGGAGGCGACGACCGCCCGCGAGTCGGTGACCGCCCGCGAGCCAGTGACCGCCCAGGAGCCGGAGACCGCCCGGGAGTCGGAGACCGCCCGGGAGGCGCGGGACTCCTCCGTACCCTCCTCCGGGCCGTCGGCCGCTTCCGGGCCGCCGGCCCTCCCGGACCAGGACGGTTCCGGGGACGAGGCGATCCACACGCTTCTGCGGACGGCGGCGACCGAGCGTCCGGTGGAGGAGGTCGCCGCGCTGGTGGCCCGGCTCCAGGAGACCGGCGAACTCTCCAGCCCCGCGGACGTGGCGCTGCGCGCCGCCGCCGTCAGCCGCCCCGTGGGCGAGGTGCGCCAGCTGCTCGTGCTGCTCAACGCCTCGGGGTACGACCTCCACCAGGCCGAGACCACGCTGCGCGCCGCGGCGGTGGGCCGGCCGATCGAGGACGTGGTCCAGCTCGTCGGCATCCTCGGGACCGACAGCGACGCGTGGCGGCCCGCCCCGGGCGTCGCCGCCGCGCCGGCCGCGACCGACCCGAAACGCGCCGACCGCACGGCCGACCGCGCCACCGGACGCGCCGCCGAGCGCCGTGAGTCCGCCCTGAACGGCGCGCTCGCCACCGGGCCCGGCAGCCACGACGCCTCGCCGGCGCTGCGGTCGGCGCTGCGCTGGCCCGCGGCGGTCGCGCTGTTCGTCTGCGGCCTCGTCCACCTGCCGACCGACCTCGCCGGCCTGCGGTCGGGCGGCGACGCGCAGACGCTGTCCGTGGTCGTCAGCGTGCTCTCCCTGGTGTGCGCCGTCTGGCTCGCCTCCCGGGACACCCTGATCGCCTGGGCCGCCTCCGCGGGGCTCGCGGTGGTCGTCATCGTGCTCCACGGAGTCGCGAGCGCCCGCGCCGTCGACCTGCTGGCGCCCAGCCTCGGCACCACCTTCGCCTGGGCCAGGGCACTGGCGCTGCTGAGCGCCATGGCCGTCGTCTTCCTCGCCGGCTCGGCCCTGGTGCGCCACGCGAAGGCGGCGACCGCGACGGACGGCGCCTGACGGCCGGCGCCCGCCGGTCGCCCCGCCGGTCGCCCCGGCGGTGACCGGCACGGCACGAGAGCGGTTCCCCGCCCGGGCAGCCCCCGCTGCCCGGGCGGGCGCGTGCGCGGCGAACGGCGCTCCCCCACCCCTTGCCTGATGGGCCGTCAGGTACGAGCATGGGCCCCGCCCGTGCATGTGACGGCTCGTCAGAAACAGGGTCCAGGGGGTCCCCATGGTGGTCTACGGGATGCAGCTGCCCGTCCAGTCCCAGTCCGTGATCTACGCCGAGCCCTGGGAGTCCGCCGCCGGGCCCGCCGACCTGCTGGCCGTCGCCCGGGCCGCCGACGCCCACGGCTTCGACTACCTCGCCTGCTGCGACCACGTGGCGATCCCGCGCCGGCTCGCCGCCGCCATGAGCACCGTCTGGTACGACCCGGTCGCCACGCTCGCCTTCCTCGCCGCCGCCACCGAGCGGGTCCGGCTGCTCTCGCACGTCGCCGTCGTGGGGCTGCGGCACCCGCTGGTCACCGCCAAGGCGTACGCGACCGTCGACCACCTCTCCGGCGGCCGGCTGGTCCTCGGGGTGGGCGCCGGGCACGTGCCGGAGGAGTTCGAGGCGGTCGGGGCGGACTTCGAGGGGCGCGGCGGGGTGCTCGACGAGACCCTCGACGCGCTGCGGGCGGCGCTCGGCCCGGAGGAGTTCCCCGAGCACGCGGGGGAGCGGTTCGCCTTCAAGGACCTGGGGCAGCGGCCCCGGCCCGCGCAGGAGCGGGTGCCGGTCTGGGTGGGCGGCTCCTCGCCGGCGGCGGTGCGGCGGGCCGCGCTCAAGGGCGACGGCTGGCTGCCGCAGGGCGACCCGCGGGACGTCCTGGCGGGGCGGATCGCGCGGATCCGGCGGCTGCGCGAGGAGGCCGGGCTCGCGGGGCCCTTCGTCTTCGGCGCGATCGCCGAGCCGCTGTACGTCGGCACCCCCGGCTGGGAGGTCGGGCGGCGCACGCTCAGCGGCCCGCCCGGGGAGCTGGCGGCCTCGCTCCGGGAGTACGGGGCGATGGGCGTCGGCCAGATCCAGGTGCGGTTCCGCAGCCGGAGCCGTACCGAACTCATCGAGCAGATGGCGGCCTTCGCCGAGGAGGTCGCCCCCCATCTGTAGGGAGTGGGCACATGGGCAAGCTGGACGGCCGGGTCGTGATCGTCACGGGGGCGGCGCGCGGACAGGGCGAGCAGGAGGCGCGGCTCTTCGCCGCCGAGGGGGCGAGGGTGGTCCTCGCGGACGTGCTGGACGGCCCGGGGGAGGCCCTGGCCGAGGAGCTGACCGAGGAACTGGGCGAGGAGCGGGCCGTCTTCGTCCACCTGGACGTGACCCGCGAGGAGGAGTGGGCGGCGGCCGTGGCGGCGGCCAAGGCGCGGTTCGGGCGGATCGACGGCCTCGTGAACAACGCCGGCGTCCTCCGCTTCAACGCACTGCTCGCCACGCCCCTGGAGGAGTTCCGGGCGATCGTGTCCGTCAACCAGACCGGCTGCTTCCTCGGGATCAAGGCGGTGGCCCCGGAGATCGCGGCGGCCGGCGGCGGCACGATCGTCAACACCGCCTCGTACACGGGGGTGACCGGCATGGCCGGGGTCGGCGCCTACGCGGCCTCCAAGCACGCGGTGCTGGGGCTGACCCGGGTGGCGGCGCTCGAACTGGCCCCGAAGGGGATCCGGGTGAACGCGGTCTGTCCGGGCGCGATCGACACCCCCATGAGCAACCCGGAGGGGGTGGACCCGGCCGCCACCGGGGAGCTGTACCGCAGGCTCGTGCCGCTCGGCCGGATCGGCCGCCCGGAGGAGGTGGCGGCCCTCGCCCTCTTCCTGACCTCGGACGACTCCTCGTACGTGACGGGCCAGCCGTTCGTCGTCGACGGCGGCTGGCTGGCCGGCGTCTCGCTCTTCTAGCCCTTTCTGACGATCCATCAGCTATTGACAGGGCGCGGTGCGTCCAACAATCTGACGACACGTCAGAAACTCACGAGGACGGTGACTTCCGTGGAATTCGGGATCTTCGTACAGGGATACGTCGGCAAGCGCGCCGAGACCGATCCCGAAGCCGAGCACAAGGCCCTCATGGAGGAGACCGAGTACGTCATCCAGGCCGACAAGTCGAACTTCAAGTACGCCTGGGCCTCCGAGCACCACTTCCTGGAGGAGTACTCGCACCTCTCGGCCAACGACGTCTACCTGGGCTACCTCGCCCACGCCACCGAGCGCATCCACCTCGGCTCCGGCATCTTCAACCCGCTCGCCCCGGTCAACCACCCGGTGAAGGTCGCGGAGAAGGTCGCCATGCTCGACCACCTCTCCGCCGGCCGCTTCGAGTTCGGCTCCGGCCGCGGCGCCGGCTCCCACGAGATCCTCGGCTTCTTCCCGGGCATCACCGACATGAACCACACCAAGGAACTCTGGGAGGAGACCATCGCCGAGTTCCCCAAGATGTGGCTCCAGGACGAGTACCAGGGCTTCCAGGGAAAGCACTGGTCCCTCCCGCCCCGCAAGGTCCTCCCCAAGCCGTACGGCGCCTCCCACCCCGCCATGTGGTACGCCGCCGGCTCCCCGTCCTCCTACGCCATGGCCGGGAGGATGGGCCTCGGCGTCCTCGGCTTCAGCGTCCAGAAGGTCTCCGACATGGAGTGGGTCGTCGAGTCCTACAAGAACGCGATCAAGGAGGCCAGGGCGGTCGGCGACTTCGTCAACGACAACGTCATGGTCACCTCCACCGCGATCTGCGCGGAGACCCACGAGAAGGCCGTCGAGATCGCCGTCGGCGGCGGCCTCAACTACCTCCAGTCGCTGCTCTTCCGCTACCACGACACCTTCCCCCGCCCCGAGGGCGTCCCCGAGTGGCCCGAGCTGCTCCCCGAGTACTCGGCCGAGATCATCGAACTCCTCATCGCCGAGGAGCTGATGATCTGCGGCGACCCGTCCGAGGTCCTCGCCCAGTGCCGCCGCTGGGAGCGGGCCGGCGCCGACCAGCTCTCCTTCGGCCTCCCGATCGGGATCTCCTACGAGGACACGATGAACACGATCAAGCTGATCGGCGAGCACGTGATCCCCGAGATCGACACGGACCCCGTCCACCGCACCACCCGCTTCCGCCAGGCCGCGGGCGCGTAGCGCCGCTGCCCGCAACGGGCACAGAAGCGCGAGGCGCCGGCTTCCCGGGCCGGTGTCTCGTCATCCGCCCCGGCCGGCGGCCGTTCCGCGGCGGCTCCGGCCGGGGCACACGCGTGGCCCTGGACAGAAAGGGACGTCATGCTCGACCACCTCATCAAGGGCGCCACCGTCGTGGACGGCACCGGCGCCCCCGCCCGCGTCGCCGACGTCGGCATCCGCGACGGCCGCATCGTGTTCCCGCCCCCCGGCGCGGACGCCCGCACCACCGAGGACGCCACCGGCCTCGTCCTCGCCCCCGGCTTCGTCGACCCGCACACCCACTACGACGCCCAGCTCTTCTGGGACCCGTACGCCACCCCCTCCATGAACCACGGCGTCACCACCGTCGCCGGCGGCAACTGCGGCTTCACCCTCGCCCCGCTCCACCCGGACCGGCCCGAGGACGCCGACTACACCCGCCGCATGATGTCCAAGGTCGAGGGCATGGCCCTCAAGGCCCTGGAGGAGGGCGTCGACTGGAGCTGGTCCTCCTTCGGCGAGTACCTGGACGCCCTGGAGGGGCGGATCGCCGTCAACGCCGGCTTCATGGTCGGCCACTGCGCCCTGCGCCGGTACGTGATGGGCGCCGACGCCGTCGGCGGGCAGCCCACCCCCGAGCAGCTGGAGCGGATGACCGCCCTCCTCAAGGAGGCCATGGAGGCCGGCGCCTGGGGGCTGTCCACCACGCAGTCCGCCACCCACTCCGACGGCGACGGCGCCCCCGTCGCCTCCCGGCACGCGACCCCCGGGGAACTGATCGCCCTGTGCAGGGCCGTCGGCGAGCACGAGGGCACCCAGATCGAGGCGATCCTCGCCGGCTGCCTCGACCAGTTCTCCGACGCCGAGATCGACCTCTTCGTCGAGATGTCGGCGGCGGCCGGACGGCCGCTGAACTGGAACGTCCTCACCATCGACGCCGCCGTCCCCGAGCGCGTCCCCCGCCAGCTCACCGCCTCCGAGCGGGCCCGGAAGTCCGGCGGCCGGATCGTCGCCCTCACCATGCCGATCCTCACCCCCATGAACATGTCGCTCGGCACCTTCTGCGCCCTCAACCTCATCCCCGGCTGGGGCGAGGTCCTGGGCCTCCCCGTCCCCGAGCGGATCGCGAAGCTCCGCGACCCGGACGTACGGGCCGGGATGCTGCGCCGCGCCGACTCCAAGGAGGCCGGCGTCTTCCGCCGCCTCGCGGACTTCGGCCGGTACGTCATCGGCGACACCTACAGCCGCGAGAACGAGGGCCTCACCGGCCGGGTCGTGCGGGACATCGCCGCCGAACGCGGCCAGGACCCCTTCCAGTGCCTCGTCGAGATCTGCGCCAACGACGACCTGCGGACCGTCCTGTGGCCGATGCCCACCGACAACGACCCGGCCTCCTGGGCGCTGCGCGCCGAGACCTGGCAGCACGAGGACGTCCTGCTCGGCGGCTCCGACGCCGGCGCCCACCTGGACCGCATGTGCGGGGCCCCGTACACCACCCGCTTCCTCGGCGACTGCCTGCGCGGCCGGAAGCTGGTGCCGCTGGAACGGGCGGTGCGGATGCTCAGCGACGACCCGGCCCGGCTCTTCGGCCTGCGCGAGCGCGGCCGGATCGCCGAGGGGTACCACGCCGACCTGGTCCTCTTCGACCCGGAGCGGATCGACGCGGGACCGGCGACCCTCGTCCACGACCTGCCCGGCGACAGCCCGCGCCTGGACTCCCGGGCGGTCGGGATCGTCTCCGTCCGCGTCAACGGCGTGGAGACGGTCCGGGACGACGGGGTGACCGGGGCGGTCCCCGGGCGCGTCCTGCGCTCGGGCCGCGACACGAGGACGGTGAGCACCCGGTGACGATCAGCGAGCGGCTGTACATCGGCGGGGAGTGGACCGAGCCCGACGGCGGCCACTACGAGGTGATCGACCCGGCCACCGAGGAGGTCGTGGGGTTCGCCCCCGAGGCGTCCCGGGCCCAGGCGCACGAGGCGGCCGCCGCCGCCCGCGACGCCTTCGGCGCCTGGTCCCGCACGAAGCCCGAGGAGCGGGCCGCGATCCTCGACCGGGCCGCGACGATCATGGCCAGGGGCGCCGAGGCGCACACCGCCCTCGCCCGCGCCGAGACCGGCGCCACCACCGCCACCGCCCGCTCCCTGCAGGTCGCCGTCGGCGCCTCCCGCTTCCGGCGGTACGCCCGCGGCGCCCTGGAGCCGGTCGAGGAGGCCCTGCCGCCGCAGATCAACGAGGCCGGGCCGATGGGGCGGGCCGGGGTCTTCGGGGCGGTCGCGGTGCGCCGCCCGGTCGGCGTCGTCACCTGCGTCACCTCGTACAACAACCCCTGGGCCAACCCGGCCGGCAAGATCGCCCCGGCGCTCGCCATGGGCAACACGGTCGTGGTGAAGCCCGCCCCGCAGGACCCGCTGTCGGTCTTCGCGATGGTCCGCGCCCTGGAGGAGGCGGGCGTCCCCGCCGGGGTGGTCAACCTGGTCACCGGCTCCGCGCCCGCCGTCGGCGAGGCGGCCGTCGACTCCCCGGACGTCGACATGGTCTCCTTCACCGGCTCCACCGCCGTCGGCCAGGCCATCGGCGAGGTCTGCGGCCGGTCGATGAAGCGGCAGCTGATGGAGCTCGGCGGGAAGGGGGCGGCGCTCGTCCTCGACGACGCCGACCTGGACTCCGCCGTCCTGGGCATCGGGACGACCTTCTCCTTCTACAGCGGGCAGATCTGCACCGCCCCGACGCGGGTCCTCGCCCAGCGGGGCGTGTACGGGCGGCTGGTGGAGAAGCTGGCCGCGTACGCCGGCCGGCTGAAGGTGGGCGACCCGGCCGCGCGGGACACGGTCGTCGGCCCGGTGATCTCGGCGGCCCACCGCGACCGGGTGGAGGCGTACGTCGAGCTCGGCCGGAAGGAGGGGGCGCGGGTCGTCGCGGGCGGCGAGCGCCCGGACCTCGCGAAGGGCTTCTACGTGGCGCCCACGCTGCTCGCCGACTGCACGAACGGGATGCGGGTGGTGCGGGAGGAGATCTTCGGCCCGGTCGTCGTGGTCGTCCCCTTCGACGACGAGGAGGAGGGGATCGCGCTGGCCAACGACAGCGACTACGGCCTGATCGACTACGTGTGGTCCGGGGACGTGGCCCGCGCCTTCCGGATCGCGGCCCGGCTGCGGGCCGGCGGGGTCGGGATCAACACCGTCGGCCGGAACATGGAGGCGCCCTTCGGCGGCTTCAAGAAGAGCGGGGTGGGACGGGACGTGGGTTCCTACGCCCTCCATGCCTACAGCGAGACGCAGGCGGTGGTCTGGCCCGGCTGACCGGCTGGTACAAAAGGCCGGAACCCAGTCCTCCCAAGGGTTCCGGCCCCCTCGGGGACGGCCGGGAAAATTCCCGGGGAAAATTTAGAAACGGACATTTCGGGCTTAGCTGCGGTTCCCGCATATCGGACGCCCGGCGGCCGACCTGCCAGTTGGTCGGTCGTGCCGGGTCGTCGATCTTTCAATCATTGGCGAGTGTCCCGGTCTGGCCTCTCAATGCAAGGCGATGATCGATCGTATGAGCGGAGCCCGATCCTCCGGATAAGGAAACCGCAGCACTTAACGTCCTGTTCATGACTCAGGTGGAAGCACGGCCCCAGGCCGGAGACACGGTAAGGGGCGTCACCGCCCCGGGCGACACGCAGGACATGCGCAAGAAGGGCCTCGGCGGCAACTCCGTCGGCCTCCTCGGCAACGCCGTCATCGGCATCTCCACCGTCGCCCCGGTGTACTGCCTGACCTCGACCCTCGGCTCCACCGCCGGCGAGGTCGGCCTCCAGATGCCCGCCGTCTTCCTCGCGGGCTTCCTCCCGATGCTCCTCGTCGCCTTCGCGTACCGGGAGCTCAACAAGGCCATGCCGGACTGCGGCACCTCCTTCACCTGGACCGTGAAGGCCTTCGGCCCCAAGATCGGCTGGATGTGCGGCTGGGGCCTGGTGATCGCCACGATCATCGTCCTCTCCAACCTGGCCGGCGTCGCCACCTCGTACTTCTGGCTCCTCGCGGGCGAGATCACCGGCAGCGAGTCGATCGCCGCCCTGGACGGCAACAAGGCCGTCCACATCGTCACCTGCCTCGCCCTCATCGCGATCGCCACCGCGATCAGCTACCGCGGCATGACGGCCACCAAGGGCGTCCAGTACGCCCTCGTCGGCCTCCAGCTCGTCGTCCTCGCCGTCTTCGTCGCCCTGGCCCTCTCCAAGGCCGGCTCCTTCGAGACCTCGGTCGACTTCTCCTGGTCCTGGATGAACCCCTTCGCGGTCGAGTCCTTCGCCGCCTTCACCGCCGGCATCTCCCTCTCGATCTTCATGTACTGGGGCTGGGACGCCTGCATGGCGACCAACGAGGAGACCACCGGCAGCGAGAAGACCCCCGGCCGCGCCGCGCTCATCGCGATGGTCGTCCTGGTCGGCTCCTACCTCGCCACCGGCATCGCCGCGCAGATGGCCGTCGGCTCCGGCGACCAGGGCCTCGGCCTCGCCAACCCGGAGACCTCCGACAACGTCTTCGCCGCCCTCGCCGGCCCGGTCATGGGCCCGGTCCTCGGCGTCCTCCTCTTCGTCGCCGTCCTGGCCTCCGCCGCCGCGAGCCTCCAGACCACCTTCATCCCGGTCGCCCGCACCGTCCTCGCCATGTCGACGTACGAGGCCCTGCCGAAGTCCTTCACCAAGGTCCACCCGGTCTTCAAGACCCCCGGCAAGGCCACCGTCGTCGCGGGCGTCGCCACCGGCGCCTTCTACACCGTGATGACCCTGGTCAGCGAGCACGTCCTGGTCGACACCATCTACGCGCTCGGCCTCATGATCTGCTTCTACTACGGCATCACGGCCTTCGCCTGCGTCTGGTACTTCCGCGCCGAGCTCTTCCGCTCCTTCCGCGACTTCGCCTTCAAGGCCCTCATGCCCGCCCTCGGCGGCCTGATGCTCACGGCGGTCTTCGGCAAGACGCTCTACGACATGTGGGACCCGGCCTACGGCTCCGGCTCCGCCGTCTTCGGCGTCGGCTCCGTCTTCGTCATCGCCGTCGGCCTCCTCGTCCTCGGCGGGGTCATCATGCTGGTCATGCAGCGCCGCAGCCCCGCCTTCTTCCGCGGCGAGGTCCTCACGAAGGAGACCCCCTCCCTGGTGGTCGCCGACTGACCCGTCCGATCCGGACACACACCTGAGTCATCCAGAAACGCGAAGACGGCGGTCCCGTGGGGGGTACCGCCGTCTTCGTCCGTTCTCCGGGCCGGTGCCGCCCGGGCAGCGGCGTCAGTGCCGTCCGGGCAGCAGCTTCTCCACCGCCGCGTTGGCGGCCGGCATGTCGGCGGCCTGAGCGGGCTTCGCCTTCGGCGTCAGGACGCCGCTCAGGGGGACGACCGACGGCAGGTTCAGGCCGCCCGTGTCGGCGGCGGCGGTGCCGGCGGAGGCGAGGCCGCCGGCGGCGGCGAAGGCGGTCAGGGCGGCTGCGGTGAGGATCCTCTTCATGCCCGCTCCAACGCGCCCCGCGCGCGGTCGGTTACGAAGCAGCCGGAGCCTCCGGAGCCTCCGGAGCCTCCGGCGCCTCCGCGATGAGGGCGGTGGCGACCGTGCGGAAGCCGAGGCGGGCGTAGAGGCGCTCCACGTCCGCGTCCGAGGCCGTCAGGAAGACCACCTCCGTCCCGGCCGCGCGGGCCTCCGCGACCAGCGCGGCCGTCACCGCGAGGCCCAGGCCCCGGCGGCGGGCCTCCGGGCGGGTGCCGACCCCGACGACCTCCGCGACGCCGCCGACGGGCTGGACCTGGCCGCCCGCCAGCGCCTCCCCGTCCGCCGCGTCGAAGGCGGCGGCGAGGACGGTCAGGCCGGCGGCGATCCGGGCGGCGATCCGGGGCGCCTCACCGGGGCCGGGCGCGGCGCCGAAGGCCGCGTACGGGGCGGCGACGGCCGCCGGCAGCTCCGGGTCGTCCGCGCCGACCGTCCGTACGACGGCCCCCGCCGGCTCCGGTACGGCGAGCGGCTCGCCGTCCAGCACCATCAGCGGGTGCTCGTGCACCACGAGCCCGCTCGCCTCCACGGCGGCCCGCAGCCCCGGCGCCGTCTCCGCCACCCACTCGAACGCCTCCGGCAGCCCCAGCTCCCGCTGCCGCGCCCGCACCTTCTCCACGTCCTCCACCGACACCGGCCCGGGGTGCCCGAGCGCGGGCCGCGCGTAGAAGGGCCACCCGTCGGCGCCCTCCCGCACGAAGAAGGTCAGCGGACCGAAGTCCTCGGCGCGGGCGGAGGAGCGGGGCACGGCGTCGTAGTACGCCTCGATTCGATTCAGCACGCGGGCCATCCAAGCAGTCCGGCTACGGGAGCACCGGCGGATTTCCCCGCGTCCAGGCGACGCGCGGGTCGGCCCGGGAGAGCCGCCGGCCCCCGGCGGTGCGGACGAACTCGTTCTCCGCCCGCCCGCCGGAGACGAACAGGCCGCCGTCGCCCGCGAGGACGTGGACGGAGAGCTGGTCGCCGCGCAGGGTGGCGCGGTCGCCGTCCACGTCGACCAGGTAGTCCGAGCCGACGTGGACGGTCCGGTCGAAGAGCCCCATCGCCCCGCGCACGTTCGCGGCGACGGCCTCCCGGCCGCGCACGTCCCCGGCGGGGGTGGAGGCGGTCGCGTCCTCGGTGAAGAAGGCGGCCGCCCAGGTCCCGTCGAAGGCGCCGCGGTCGTCGAGGGAGCGGAGGCAGCCGTCGAAGAGCCGGACGACGGCGGCGGTGGCGGCGGCGATGCGGGCGGCGGCGGTGTCCATGGTCGCGTCCGTGGCGGTGTCCGTGGTGGTGCCCGTGGTCGTGGTCATGGAGGAAGCCTCCGACCTCGACCGAGGTCGAGGTCGGAGGGGTGCGGAGAGACGGCTCCGGCCCCGCGGACCGGCCCCGCCGACGCGCGGCCGCCGGCCGTGCCGCACCCCTCGGAATCCGGCGCCGCAGCCCCTACCGTGCCGTCATGCGGATCTCGACCACGATCTTCCTGACCGACGAGACCATCTCCCCCGTGCGGCTCGCCCGCGAGCTGGAGGCGCGCGGCTTCGCCGGCCTGTACCTGCCCGAGCACACCCACCTCCCCGTCTCCCGGGAGACCGAGCACCCGGCGGGCGGCGAGGCCGCCCGGGAGTACGGGCGGACCCTGGACCCCTACGTGGCCCTCGCCCAGGCCGCGGCCGTCACCGAACGCCTCGCGCTCGGCACCGGCATCACGCTCCTCGCCCAGCACGACCCGATCGCGCTCGCCAAGCGGATCGCCACCCTCGACCACCTCTCCGGCGGCCGCTTCACCCTCGGCCTCGGCTACGGCTGGAACCGCGAGGAGGCCGCCGACCACAACGTCGCCTGGGCCGCCCGCCGGGACCTCGTGCACGACCGGCTCGCCCTGATGAGGGCCCTGTGGGCGCCGGAACCCACCGCGTACGAGGGCGCCCACGGCTTCTCCGTCCGCGCCTCCGAGGCGTGGCCCAAGCCGGCCGGCGGGGCGCCCCGGATCCTGCTCGGCGGCGCGGCGGGCCCGAAGCTCTTCGCGGCCGTCGCCGCGCACGCCGACGGCTGGCTGCCGATCGGCGGCCGCGGCCTCACCGAGAACCTGCCCGTGCTGCGGCGCGCCTGGGAGGAGGCGGGCCGCGACCCGGAGGCCCTCCGGGTCGTCCCGTACGCCGTCCTCCCCACCCCCGGCAAACTCGCCCACTACGCCGACCTCGGCTGCCAGGAGACCGTCCTCCAGCTCCCCCCGTCCGACGAGACCGAGGTCCTGCGCACCCTGGACGCGTACGCGCGTCACCTGCCCTGACGGCCGCGCGGCACGCCTTCGCCGCGGGGCGGCCCCGATCGGACCCGGCGGGAGCGCGGGGGCGCCCCCGGCGGGCGGGTCCGCCGCCCCGTCGACGGGGAGCGCCGGACGGTGTCCTCCGCGGCCGCCTCCCCCCGGCACCCGGAGCACACCGGGCGACGGCCGACCTGACACGTGCGGGGCCCGCCGCCGGGAGCCGCTCGTATGCTCGGTGCATGACGGACCACCAGGCTGACCACCAGGCTGACCAGCGGACCGGGCGGGAGAGCGGCCCGCAGGCCGCGCCCCCGACGAGGAACGCGATGCGACGGGCGCTGAGGCGGGCGCGGGACGGGGTCGCGCTCGACGTCGGCGAGGCCGCCGTGCTGCTGCGGGCGCGGGGCGAGGACCTGACGGAACTGGTGGCCGTCGCGGGCCGGGTGCGGGACGCCGGGCTCGAAGCCGCCGGACGGCCGGGGGTGATCACGTACTCGAAGAGCGTGTTCATACCGCTGACCCGGCTCTGCCGGGACAAGTGCCACTACTGCACCTTCGTCACCGTGCCGGGCAAGCTCCGGCGCGACGGCCACGGCATGTTCCTGTCGCCGGACGAGGTCCTCGACATCGCCCGGCGGGGCGCCGAACTCGGCTGCAAGGAAGCGCTGATCACGCTCGGCGACAAGCCGGAGGAGCGGTGGCCCGAGGCGCGGGAGTGGCTGGACGCGCACGGGTACGACGACACCCTCGCCTACGTGCGGGCGATGTCGGTGCGGATCCTGGAGGAGACCGGGCTCCTGCCGCACCTGAACCCGGGCGTGCTGTCCTGGACGGACTTCCAGCGGCTCAAGCCGGTCGCGCCGTCGATGGGCATGATGCTGGAGACGACCGCGACCCGCCTGTGGTCCGAGCCCGGCGGCCCGCACCACGGCTCGCCGGACAAGGAACCGGCCGTGCGGCTGCGGGTGCTGGAGGACGCGGGGCGGTCGTCGGTGCCGTTCACCTCCGGGCTGCTCCTCGGCATCGGGGAGACGTACGAGGAGCGGGCCGAGTCGCTGTTCGCGCTGCGCCGCGTGGCGCGGGCGTACCACGGCATCCAGGAACTGATCATCCAGAACTTCCGGGCCAAGCCGGACACGGCGATGCGCTCGATGCCCGACGCCGAACTGGACGACCTGGTCGCGGCCGTGGCCGTCGCCCGGCTCATCATGGGACCGTCCGCCTGCCTCCAGGCCCCGCCGAACCTGGTGGACGCCGAGTACGAGCGGCTGATCGCCGCCGGCATCGACGACTGGGGCGGGGTCTCCCCGCTCACCATCGACCACGTGAACCCGGAACGGCCCTGGCCCCGCATCGACGAACTCGCCCAGCGCTCCGCAGCCGCCGGCTTCGAGCTGCGCGAACGGCTCTGCGTCTACCCGGAGTTCGTCCAGCGCGGCGAGCCCTGGCTGGACCCGCGGATCGTCCCGCACGTGCGGGCGCTCGCCGACCCGGAGACGGGCCTGGCGAACCCGGACGCCGTGGTGCGCGGCCTGCCCTGGCAGGAGCCCGACGAGGCGTTCACCGCCGCCGGCCGCACCGACCTGCACACCGCCATCGACACCGAGGGCCGCACGGGCGACCGGCGGGCCGACTTCGACGAGGTGTACGGCGACTGGGAGGCGCTGCGGGAGGCCGCCGCCCCCGGCATGGCGCCCGAGCGGATCGACGCCGACGTGCGGGAGGCGCTGGCCGTCGCCGCCGACGACCCGACGAGGCTCACCGACCCGCAGGCCCTGGCGCTCCTGCACGCCGAGGGCCCGGCGCTCGACGCCCTGTGCGCGGTCGCCGACGACGTGCGGAAGTCGGTGGTCGGCGACGAGGTGACGTACATCGTCACCCGGAACATCAACTTCACCAACGTCTGCTACACCGGCTGCCGCTTCTGCGCCTTCGCCCAGCGGCGCACCGACGCCGACGCGTACACCCTCTCCCTCGACCAGGTCGCCGACCGCGCCCAGCAGGCGTGGGACGTCGGCGCGGTCGAGGTGTGCATGCAGGGCGGCATCCACCCCGACCTGCCCGGCACCGCCTACTTCGACATCGCCCGAGCCGTGAAGGAACGCGTCCCCGGCCTGCACGTCCACGCCTTCTCGCCGATGGAGGTGGTCAACGGCGCCACCCGCACCGGCCTGTCGATCCGCGAGTGGCTGACGGCGGCGAAGGAGGCCGGGCTCGACTCGATCCCCGGCACGGCCGCCGAGATCCTCGACGACGAGGTCCGCTGGGTGCTGACGAAGGGCAAGCTGCCCACCGCCACCTGGATCGAGGTGATCACCACCGCGCACGAGCTGGGCATCCGCTCGTCCTCGACCATGATGTACGGACACGTCGACCAGCCCCGGCACTGGCTCGGCCACCTCCGCACCCTCGCCGGGATCCAGCAGCGGACCGGCGGTTTCACGGAGTTCGTGACCCTTCCCTTCATCCACACCAACGCGCCCGTCTACCTCGCCGGCATCGCCCGCCCCGGACCGACGGTCCGCGACAACCGCGCGGTGACCGCGATGGCGCGCCTCCTCCTCCACCCCCACATCCCGAACATCCAGACCAGTTGGGTGAAGCTGGGCACGGAGGGCGCGGCGGAGATGCTGCGCTCGGGCGCGAACGACCTCGGCGGGACGCTGATGGAGGAGACCATCTCCCGGATGGCCGGGTCGAGTTACGGCTCGTACCGCTCCATCCGCGACCTGGAGGCCATCGCGGAGGCGGCCGGCCGCCCCTCCCGCCCCCGCACCACCCTCTACGGCGAGGTCCCGGAGGAGCGCCGGGCGGCGGCCCGGGCGTCGGACGGGCACCTGCCGGAGCTGCTGCCGGTGATCGAGGGCTGAGCGGAGGAGGCGTGCGGCGGGCCGCTCCGGCCCGCCGCCGGGCTTGGGCGAACTGCGGTCAAAAGCGGCCTGAAGGGCGTCCGATCACATAAGGCAACGGCCCCCGATCGAACGCACCCGGTCGATTACAGTGCTGCGGAGACCGGTGAGAGAACGGGACCTCGGACGGGGGAGGGCACGTCGTGACCACCACTGCCGCGGCCGTGTGGGGCCGCACCGAACAGCAGGACTTCCGTTCCCGCGTCCGCGGCTGTCTGCTCGGCGCCGCCGTCGGCGACGCCTTCGGCGCGGGCGCGCACGAGCGGACCCTGGAGGAGCTCCGCGCGGCGCACGGCGAGGCGGGCCTGACGGAGCCCCCGGACGGCACCCTGCCCGTCACCGCCGCCACCCAGATGAGCCTTTTCACCGTCGACGGCCTCATCCGCGCCCACGTCCGCCGCGACGCGGGCGTCTGGCACCCGCCCACCGACGTCCACCGCGCCTATCTGCGCTGGGCGGCCACCCAGCGCGACTGGGGCCCCGACGAGCGGCGCCGCGACAACGGCTGGCTCGGCCGCCAGGAGTGGCTGTACGCCCGCCGCCGGCCGGCCCGCGCCTGCCTCACCGGCCTCGGCGACGAGCGACTCGGCACCCTGGAACGGCCCAAGAACCCCGACGCCGGCGACGCGGGCGCGCTCGTCCGCTCCGCCGCCCTCGGCCTGCTCGTCGGCTGGGAGCCGCAGCTCGTCTGCCAGCTGGCCGTCGAGTGCGCCGCCCAGACGCACGGCGCCCCCGCAGCCACCCTCGCCGCCGGCGCGCTCGCCGTCACCGTCCACGGCGTCGCCCGCGGCGCCTCCGTCGAGGCGGCGGCCGGTACGGCCCTGGGCCTGCTGGCCGCCCGCCCCGGCCACGAGCCGGTCGCGGAGGCGCTGACCCGCGCCCTCGGAGCCGTCCGCGAGGGCGTCCCCGACGCGGCCCGGGTGACGGCGCTCGGGGCGGCCGAGGACCGCGCGGAGAGCCAGCTGGCGGCCGCCGTCTACTGCGCCCTCGTCGGCGAGGACGTCCGCCACGGGCTCCGCCTCGCCGTCAACCACGACGGCCCCTCGGCGGTCACCGCCGCCGTGACCGGCGCGCTCCTCGGCGCCCAGCACGGCGAGACGGCCCTTCCGCCGGCGTGGCTGGCGGCGGTGGAGGGGCGCGCGACGCTCCTGGAGCTGGCCGACGACTTCGCCATGGAGCTCACCCAGTCCGCCGCCCTCCACACCCCCACCTGGCACACCCGCTACCCCACCCCCTGACCCCACCGCTCCGTTGTGGCCCGCGCCCGGCGGGGCTGGTTGCGGTGCCGCCGCGCCGTTTCGTTGTGGGCAGGCGTTCCGCAAGGGGCGGAACGGGTGGGCACAACGGAACGGCACCCTCTGCGGGTGCCTCCGCACCAGGGCCTGAACCCGCACCCGTACGGCGCCGTACAAGGGGTGCGGGCCCAGGCCCGGAAAGCCTTGGCCCGGCAGGGGGCGCCGTCCCTGTGCCCACCCGTCCCGCCCTGCGGGACGATTGCCCACAGGGACGGGGGCGCAGCCCAGCCAGGGACGCCGGGCGCAGCCCACAGGGGCGCCGGGCGCAGCCCACACGGGGGACGCCAGGCGCAGCCCGCACCGGGGGACGGCGGGCGCAGCCCACACGGGGACGGGGGCGCGGCCCGCGCCGGGGCGCCGCCCCGCAGGGTCAGCGCATGAGTTCGCCCGCATTGACCAGGAGGGACTGGCCGGTGATCGCGCGGGCACGCGCAGAGGCGAGAAAGACGACCGCGTCGGCGACATCCGCGTCCGACGCCAGCTCCGGCAGCGCCATCCGCGAGGCGAGCCGCCCGAGGACCTCCTCCTCCGCCACCCCCTCCGCCCGCGCCGTGAGGCGGACGAACGCCTCGACCGGCGGCCCCCACATCCACCCCGGCAGCACCGTGTTGACCCGGATCCGGTCGGGCCCCAGCTCCCGCGCCAGCGAGTACATCGCGGAGGTCAGCGCCCCTTTGGACGCGGCGTACGCGGCCTGCCGCACCTGCGTCGGCGCGGCGACCGCCGACTGCGTGCCGATGAAGACGACCGACCCGCCGCCCGCCGCCCGCAGCGCCGGCAGGCACGCTCGCGTCATCCGCAGCGTGCCGAGCAGGTTGACGTCGAGGACCCCCTGCCAGGTCGCGAAGTCCGCGTCCGCGAGCCCGCCGAAGTACGCGTCCCACGCGGCGACGTGCACGACCGCGTCGATCGCGCCGAACCGTTCGACGGCGAGCGCGGCCAGCGCCGCGCACTGCGCCTCGTCGGTGACGTCGGTGGCGAGGTGGGCGGTGCGGCCGCCCGCCGGGTCGATCGCGGCGGCCGACGCGACGAGGTTGGCCCCGGTGCGGGCGCCGAGGACCGCGTTGCCGCCGTCCCGCACCACCGCCTCCGCGACCCGGTGACCGAGCCCGGTCCCGACGCCCGACACGACGACCGTCTTCCCCTGGAGCAGCATCCGGGTGCCTCCCGCCTCTGGCCAGTCATCTGACGGTCCGTCAGAGTAGGTGCCCCGAGCCGCGCAGGGAAGAGAGAGGGGAGACGGCGATGAGCGACGCCGAGGGGGCCGACCGGTACGGGGAACTGGCCGCGACCGGGCCGTACGGGGTCCGCCCCGGCCACGCCCTGATCACCATGGTCGAGCCGCACCCGGGCCACGAGTACGCGTACAACCGCTGGTACGAGGACGACCACTACTACGCCGGCGCGATGGCGATGCCCTGGATGTACGCGGGCCGCCGCTGGGTCGCCACCCGCGACCTCCAGGAGCTCCGGACCCCCGAGAAGTCCGCCGTCGCGCAGCCGGTCACCGCCGGCTGCTACCTCTCCACGTACTGGATCACCGACGGCCGCTACGACGAGCACATGAAGTGGACCGTCGCCATCAACAAGCGCCTCAACCGGGACGCCCGGGTCTACCACGACCGCACCCACGTCTTCACGTCCTTCCAGGACCACGAGACGACCGTGTACCGGGACGGGGCGGCCGGTCCGCGCGACTTCCACGCCCTCGACCACCCCTACGCGGGCCTGGTCCTCCAGGTCGTGGACTGCGCGGGCCCCGAGGAGCGCGCGGCCCTCCTCGAACGGCTCGCCTCCCGCGACCTCCCGCGCCGGCTCGCCGGTTCGCCGGCGGCGATGGTGACCGTCTTCCGTCCGACGCCGCTGCCCGGCGACCGCATGACGTACGTGAAGCAGGTGGAGGGCGTCGACACCCGGCTCACCCTGCTCTGGTTCCTGGAGCGGGACCCCCGCGACTGCTGGCCGGAGCACTTCGCGGACCTCGACGGCCTCGCGGACGGGGCGGGACGGGTGGAACTGGTGGCCCCGTTCATCCCCACCGTCCCGGGCACGGACCGGTACGTGGACCGGCTGAGGTGACGGACTTCCGGGCCCGGCCCGGGAGCGGGGACCTGCCCCGCCCCGGACCCGGGCCCGGACGCGAGCGGGCCCTCTCGGCCAGGACGGCGGACCGGACGAGAGGGCGCTCCAGCGGTGGTGCGGGTGGTGCGTGCGGTTCTGCCGGCCTCAGAGGGCCCCGTTGCTCACCTGGCCGACGAAGGCGTTCCACGAACCCGGTCCGAAAGAGAGGGACGGACCCTCGGGGGCCTTGGAGTCGCGGACGGCGATGGAGGCGACGACCGGGGACTTCACCTCGACGCAGGCGCCGTTGCCGCCGGAGTAGGAGGACTTGGTCCAGTTGTCGGTCGCACCCTGGATGATGGCCATGTTGTGCTCAACTCCGGTTCTGCCCAAAGGGCGTTAGGGTCGATGCCGGCGTTACCTCCACCGGCCTGATCGACGCTACTCGCCGGTCCCGGGCGACGGGACCGGCGTTCACACGACCGGGTGGCATATTCCAACTGGGCTTCCGTCGAGCCGAGTCGGCGGTGTACCGTACCTGACCCCTGTGGTTCAGACCTGTCCGAACCGCCCCGTCCGCCGGAACCGTCAGTCCTGCGCGTACTTCTTCGCGATGTCGGACACGAACTCCCGCGTCTGCTCCACGCCCAGCGCCTGCGCCCGCAGGTGCTCGTACATGTAGCTGTACTTCGACACGTCCGGCCCCTTCTCCAGGTACGGGTCGCTCGTCACGCCCTCGATGTAGACGACGCTGGAGTCGGAGGTGTCCGGGAACTCCAGGATCGAGTACTGGCCGCTGATGCCCGGGTGCGCACCCGTGTCGAAGGGCAGCACCTGCACGGTCACGTGCGGCAGGTGCGACTGCTCGACCAGGTGCTCCAACTGCTCGGCCATCACCTGCCGGTTGCCGACGACCCGGCGCAGCGCGGCCTCGTCGATGACCGCCCACAGGCGCAGCGGACGCTCCTCGTCGCGGATCCGGTCCTGGCGGCGGGTGCGGACGGTGGCCCGCTTCTCGATGTCGGCCGGCGTCGACTCGGGGAGCGCGCCGGAGATGACGGCGGTGGCGTACGCGCGGGTCTGGAGCAGACCGGGGATGATCTGCGGTTCGTAGACGCGCAGGCTCTGCGCGTCGGTCTCCAGACCGATGTAGACGCTGTACGGGATGTCGCCGAAGGCGTGCCACCAGCCCTGCTGCCGCGAGTCCTTGGCCATCTGCATGAGGGAGTTGACCATCGCCTCGTCCTCGACCTCGTACACCCCGCACAGGTCGCGCACGTCGCGCTGGCTGATGGAGCGGCGGCCGTTCTCGAGGCGGCTGATCTTGGACTGGGAGACGAGGAGGCGCTCGGCGACCTGCTCGGCCGTCATGCCCTTGCCCTCGCGGAGCTTGCGCAGCTCCTGCCCCAATCGGCGTCGCCTGACGGTGGGGTTGACACTGGACGCCACGGAAACTGCACCTCCGGCTGCTGTCTGCGATGCGTAGCTGTGAGTATCTACTGCTTGGCAGACTGCCACCAAGGGCGTGGCGTGCGCTGGGAAACCGCGACAACGCGAACGGGCGCGGTGCGCGGGACGCGAACGGGACACGGGTGTGCGGGGCGCCCGGGGACGCCCCGCACACCTGGTGCGGCTCCCGAAGGGGTACGTGGTGCGGGTGGTGCGGGTGACGCGTCGGTGCGGGTCGTGCGGGTCGTTCGGGTCGTGCTGTGCGCGTCGTACGCGACGGGTGTGGTGCGCGTACGGGCCGTGCGCGGCGCGCGCCTCAGTGGGCGGCGGCGCGGGCCATGCCGCCGCGCGGCTGGGCGGGTACGCCCGTGCCGCTCCGGCGCGGCTGTGCGCCCGCGCCGTTCTGGACGTCCATGACGGCGTGCGCCACGAGACCGCCCATGGGGTCGTGCCGGATCAGGTCGCGCAGCCGGGACCGCGACGACCGTCCTTCGTTGCCGGGGTACAGGTGCTTGCCGAGACCGACCGCGTGGGCCAGCGCGGCGAGCGCCGCGGTCCGCGGGTCCGGCGGTACGCCGGTGCGGATCGCACTGTCCAGCCGGGCCCTGATCTCCCGGCTGATCGCCGTGTCCGTCGCCTGGTAGCGAGTCGTCGGCAGCACCCCGCACATCTGGCCCTCCACGGCATGCACCATGCCGCATCGCTCCAGATGCGAGAGATACGTCTGGCGGAGCCCCAGTCGGGGCCCGCCGATCCAGTGGACGGCCCGGACCGGACTGCCGCGCCTGCGCAGCAGTTCCAGTGCGGAGTCCAGAGTCGGATCTCCGGTCGGCCGTGGCATCACCACGGCGATACGATCCCCGTCAGGGGCTATCCGTCCCGCCAGAGCCAGCTCCACTAGCTGTGCTCCGGCGAGGCCCAGGTCGAGCGACTGCGGCTGCGCTGTGGTACCCGTGGCCGGGTCCAGAGCGAGCAGCAGAAGCTCCTCCGGAAGTGTTCTGCGGCTCCTGCCCATCCATGCCTCCCCGCGTGGATGAATGACAGGGTGACCCCTCTCACATTCATCTGTCGAGAGTGCCTGGGTGGTTCGTCCGGGAACCAGTAGGTATGTCGTTCTCGTCTAGCACGGGAGCCAAGGGGTTCACACAGGACACTGGTAGACGGTTCGGACGTACGCATGACGCATGGAGGAGGCACGGTGGCGGGCGAGTCCCCCGACAGAGCGGAGCAGCAGGGGTCGTCGGAAGGAACGACGACGGCGTCGTCGTCGACGGTTGCGCCCTCGGGGTCCCCGGTCTCCGCGCCGGCGCAGACGGACCAGCCGACGGCGGTGTTCAAGACCCTGGCGCCGCGCACCCCGGAGGACGACGCCGAGAAGCCGGCCGGGGAGCCGGCGGAGAAGCCGGCCCGGGAGTCGGCCGAGAAGCCCGCGGAGCGGTCGGCCGGCGAGGCTTCGGACGGGGCGCCGGGCGCGCCGGAGGGCGACCGGCTGAAGCAGGCCGTGGCGGCGTGGGTCGCGACGGCGGCGGCGGACGGGGCCGACGGCGGCGAGGACGGGGCCCGGGACGAGCCCGAGGACGGCGAGGACGGCGAGAGCGGCGACGGCGAGGAGCCGGAGGCCGTGGAGGCGTCCGGGGCGCCGGAGGGGCCCTCGACGGCCGACGAGCCCGTCCGGGACCCCGAGGCGCCCGTCGAGGCGCCCGAGGCGCCGGAGCCGTCCTGGTTCGCCGCGAAGAAGACCGGCGGCGAGAAGACCGGCGGCGAGAAGGCCGACGGCGAGCCCGGCGAGAAGGCTGACGCCGCGTCGGACGAGAAGGCCGAGCCGAAGCCGAAGCCGGAACCGGCGGCCGGCCCCGCGCGGAAGACCGCGTCCGCGCCGGAGGCCGGGACCGAGGCAGAGGCCGAGGCCGAGGCCGACGAGTCCCCGGTCGACCAGCCCACCACCATGTTCCGGGCCGTCCGGCCGCCGGCCGCGCCCGCCGTGGACCAGCCGACGACCGCGCTCAAGCTGCCCCGCGACCTCGACCTCGACTCCGACAGCGAGCGGACGAGCACCTTCGTACCGCTGCGCCCGGACATCCCGGCCGACCGGAAGGCGCCCGGCGCCTCCACCGCCGCCGGCCCGAAGCCGAAGCCGGCCGCCACCGACAAGCCGGCCGCGGCCGGTCCCGCCGCCGCGCCCGCCGCGCCGGCCAAGGCCGCCGTCCCCGCGCCGTCCGCGCCCGCCGCCGCGCTCGGGGAGCCCGAGCGGACCCGGCAGCAGCCGCTCCCGCCGCTGCCCCCGCTCGACCTGCTCGCCGAGCTGACGAACACCCCGCCCCCGCCGCCGAACGTCTGGCGCACCACCCTGCGCCGGATCCGTATCTGGACCCCGCTGGTCCTGCTCCTGTTGATCGTCTTTGCGATCGTGCAGATGGTCCGGCCGCTGCCGGCGCCCGCGCTGAAGCTCTCCGCCGCGCCCACGTACACCTTCGAGGGCGGCGCGCTCCAGATGCCGTGGCCCACCGACGGGCAGGGCGCGGTCGAGGTCGAGGGCGTCGGCTCGATGGGCACGTACGGGGCGCAGAAGCCGGCCCCGATCGCGTCCGTGACGAAGACGATGACCGCGTACGTGATCCTCCGCGACCACCCCCTCAAGGGGAAGCAGCAGGGCCCCGAGATCACCATCGACAAGAAGGCCGCCGAGCAGGCGAACTCGGCGCACGAGTCGACGGCGGCGGTCAAGGAGGGCCAGAAGTACACGGAGAAGGAGCTCCTCCAGCTCCTCATGATCCCGTCGGCGAACAACGTGGCCCGGCTGCTCGCGCGCTGGGACGCCGGTTCGGAGCAGGCGTTCGTCGACAAGATGAACGCGGCGGCCAAGGAGCTGGGCATGACCCAGTCCCGGTACACCGACCCGTCCGGCCTGCTGGACTCGACCGTCTCGACCCCGCGGGACCAGCTGAAGCTGGCCAAGGCGGTCATGCAGTACGACGTCTTCCGCGAGATCGTGAACATGCCGAACATGACCGTGGACGGCATCGAGGGCCGCATCGAGAACAACAACAACATCCTGCTGGAGCCGGGCGTCAGCGGCATCAAGACCGGTTCGTCCACGCCCGCCGGCGGCAACCTGCTCTGGTCGGCGAACACCGTCGTCGACGGGAAGAACCGCCGCATCCTCGGCATCGTCATGGGCGCCCAGGACGCGAACCTGCTGCACGAGAAGCTCCAGCGCGCCATCGACAACAGCCTCACGATCATCCAGAAGGCGCAGAACGACGTGACCTCCGCGGCCGTCGTCGAGAAGGACCAGGTCGTCGGCTACGTCGACGACGGCCTGGGCGGCCGGACGCCGGTCGTGGCGACGAAGGAGCTCAAGGCGGTCGGCTGGCCGGGCCTCAAGGTCGAGCTCGACCTGACCGACGGCGGCAAGGCCCTCCCGCACTCCGGCAAGGCCGGCGACGTCGTCGGCACGATCTCGATCGGCGAGGGCGCGGGCAAGGTCAGCGCCCCCGTGGCGCTCCGGACCGACCTGGTCGAACCCGGCTTCGACAAGAAGCTGACGCGGATCGGCTGACCGCCGCCGCCCCGTCCGGCCGAACGCCCGGCCGGGTGCCCCACCAGGCACTCGGCCGGGCGTTCGCCCGGACACCGGACAAGGCCCGGGCCGGACGCCGGCCGCCGGACCCCGATCGGACGCCGGCCGGCCCCGGGCCGGATCCCGCCAGATCCCGCGAGATCTCGCCGGATCCCGCCGGATCTCGCCGGACCCCGGCCCGGATGTTCGAACACCCGCCGGGCCCCGCCCGCCCCCGGGTCGGATGCCCGAACGGGTGGGCGCCCCGGACGCGCGGGGCGCCCTGCTGTTAGCGTCTTCGGGGGACGAGACGCGACACGCGAAGCCGAGCGGGACGCGAGACGGGCAGCAGGGAAGCGCACGGGAAAGGGCCGCAGTGACCACCGCCGAGCCGACACGCGCGGGCCGCAGCACGGCCGCCGCGCCCTCTCCCGAGCAGTCCGGAACCCCTACTCCCCCCACCCCCGGTTCACCTTCGCGCATCGTGCTCCCGAACCAGCGCTCCGCCGCCGAGCGGACCACGCCCCCGCCGCCGCCGCGCCGGCGCAAACGCCGCTACCCCGTGATGGTGGCGACGGGCGTCGCCGCGCTCCTCCACGTGCTGTGGTTCTTCTACTTCGCGAACAGCGGCGGCGACCTCGCGGCGCAGGACGCCTGGGCCGAGTTCGTCGGACGGCACCCCGACTCGGCGTACAACCTGGCCTGGTACGGCGGCATGCACCCGGTCTCGTACAGCGTGGTCTCGCCGTACGTGATGTCCGTCCTCGGCGTGCGCTCCACGATGATGATCGCGGGGACGCTCTCCGCCGCCCTGACCGCGCTGATCCTGGTGCGGGTCCCGGCGGTGCGGAACCCGATGGCGTGCTCCCTCGCCGGCGTCTTCGCCTTCCTCTGCAACGCGCTGTCCGGCCGGGTCACCTTCGGGCTCGGCATGATGTTCGCGCTCGGCGCGGTCGCCGCCGTCTTCTGCTGGCCGCACCGCTGGCGCCGCAAGCGGTGGGCGAAGGCGGTGGTCGCGGTCCCGCTGTCCGGCCTCGCGACGGCGTGCAGCCCGGTCGCCGGCCTCTTCCTCGGCGTGGTGGCGGCGGCGCTCTTCCTCAACAAGCGGCGCCCGGGGGCGTACGCGATCGGCCTCGCCCCGGTGGCGGTCGTCGCGGTCTCCTCCTGGCTGTTCCCCTTCTCCGGCACCCAGCCGATGGCCTTCGGCTCGGCGGCGCTGCCGCTGGCGTTCGGGATCCTCGTCCTCGTCCTCGTCCCGGGGGACTGGCGGACGGTCCGCACGGCCGCCGCCTGCTACACCGTCGGCACCTTCCTGACCTGGCTGATCGACTCCCAGATCGGCTCGAACATCTCCCGGCTCCCGATGCTCTTCGCGGGCGTGGTGCTGCTGGCGGCGCTGCCGTACGCGCGCCCGCGCTCGCGCCGCTGGTACGCGCTGGTCGTTGCCTTCCTCGGCCTGAACTTCTGGATCGGCTTCAAGGGCGTCGACGACGTGATCCGCACCCGCCCGGACGCCTCCTGGGCCTTCGAGGTGGCGCCGCTGATCAACCAGCTCCAGGTGCGGGAGGCGCGGAAGGCGCGCGTGGAGGTCGTGCCGGCCTCCAGCCACCGCGAGTCCTCGGCGCTGAGCCCGTACATCAACCTGGCGCGCGGCTGGAACCGCCAGGCGGACATGGAGCGCAACCCGCTCTTCTACGACGACACCCTCAACGCGGTGAACTACCGCGAGTGGCTGCACCGCTGGGCCGTCCGGTACGTCGTCCTCCCCACCGGCGCCCCCGACTCGGGCGCGGCGCGGGAGGCCGAGCTGGTCGCCGAGGGCCTGCCGTACCTGAACCAGATCTGGTCCGACGCGAACTGGCGGCTGTACGAGGTCGCCGGCGCCACCCCGCTCGCCGAGGCCCCCGCCCAGGTCGAGCGCGCCGCCGAGAACGAGGTAGTCCTCCGCCTCGACCGCCCGGCCCGGGTGAAGATCCGCGTCCCGTACTCGCCGTGGCTGGCCCTGATGGACGAGAACGGCGGCAAGCTGGAGCCCCCGCAGGAGACGGAGGCGTCGAAGCTGGCCCGGGAGGAGTCCGAGACGGAGCTCCCCAAGGTCTTCGCCAACGAGCACGGCTGCCTGCTGAAGGCCGAGCCGGACGAGGAGGGCGACGAGTGGACGGAGCTGATCGCCCCCAAGGCCGGTACGTACCGCCTGGCGGCCCCCTACAAGCTCTTCCCGCGCGGCACGGCCTGCCCGGAGGAGCTCCGCTGAGGACCCCGGGGCCCCGCCGGTCACCCATAAGGAGGGTGAACGGCCGAGAGGGCTGCCCGATCGCGGGTCCGGGGCCTAGGGTCGACGCATGCGGCAGGAACCAATTGAATCGGGGACGGCGGACGTGACGGACGCGGGAGACGTGGCGGACGCGGGTGACGTGGCGACGGAGACGAGGCCCGGCCCCGAGGCGCGGGAGGAGTCCGGCCCGCCCAGGCGCCGCCGCCGTCTCTCCCCGTGGGTGGAGTACCCCCTCCTGGCCGCGGTCGCGCTGGTCCTGGCCTTCCTGATCAAGACCTTCCTGGTGCAGGCGTTCCTGATCCCCTCGGGCTCCATGCAGAACACCCTCCAGGAGGACGACCGGGTCCTGGTCGACAAGCTCACCCCCTGGTTCGGCTCGGAGCCCGACCGCGGCGAGGTCGTCGTCTTCCGCGACCCCGCCGACTGGCTCGCCGGCCACGAGGTGAAGCCCCCCTCGAACGTCCAGAAGGCCCTCGGCTTCGTCGGCCTGATGCCCGCGGCCGGCGAACAGCACCTGATCAAGCGGGTCATCGGCGTCGCCGGCGACACGGTGGAGTGCCGGGGCACGGGCCCCCTCGAACTCAACGGCACCCCGCTCACCGAGCCGTACGTCTACGCCGGCAACACCCCGTGCAGCGACGACGAGGGCGGCCGCTTCAAGGTCACCGTCCCCGCCGGCCACCTCTGGGTCATGGGCGACCACCGCCAGGCCTCCCAGGACTCCCGCTACCACCAGGACGACGGCCGGGGCGGCATGGTCCCCCTCACCGACGTCGTCGGCCGGGCCATCGTCGTGGCCTGGCCCGTCCCCCACTGGTCCACCCTCCCGGTCCCGGACGCCTTCGACGACCGCAACTGAACCGCCCCCCCAGCAACCGAAGAACCGAAGCAAGGGCACCCGCCGTCCGACGGGTGCCCTTCCCACGTCCGCCTGAACCCGCCGAACCCGCCACCGCCGATGCCGCCCGCAGACGCAGAAGAGGCAGCCGCCGAATTCAGCAGCTGCCTCTTCCCCGGTGCCCCCGGCAGGATTCGAACCTGCGACACCCGCTTTAGGAGAGCGGTGCTCTATCCCCTGAGCTACGGAGGCCGGGGCTTGGCGGAAGTCCTGGAGAAGACCCGGTGAGTGGATCTTCGGCAAGGAGGCCAAGCCCGCTGGTCGGGCGCGGTGTGGGCGTTGCTGGGCAACATCGCTGCCCGACAAGAGCCACGCCAACGGCCGACCAGGGAACAGGGTAGCGGATGGGCGTCCGCGTGGGGTCCTGGATAACGGGTGGCGGGGGGTGGGGCCGGGTGGGTGGGGGCTGACCTGCGGGTTCTTCAGGGGGCTTCCCCTGGGGGCGGGGCGGGGGAGAGGGGTCAGGCCGCGGCGGGGGAGGGTTCCGTGCCGTCGAAGGCCTGGCGTGCTCGTTCCACGGCGGGGAGGTGGTCGGAGGACCACTCGGCGAGGGCGGCGAAGAGGGGGGCGAGGCTCCGGCCCAGGTCGCTGATCTCGTACTCCACGCGCGGCGGCACCTCCGGGTGGTAGGTCCGCAGGATCAGGCCGTCCCGTTCCAGCTGGCGCAGTCGCTGGGTCAGCACCTTGGGCGTGATGGTGCCGATGTTCCGCTGCAGCTCGACGAAGCGCTGGACGCCGTAGGCGTTGAGCGTCCACAGGATCGGGGTGGTCCAGCGGCTGAAGACGATGTCCAGGACCGGGGCGATCGGGCACGCCTGCTCCGCTGTGGGCCTGTCGGCGGGGTTCATCGGCAAGACGGTCGCCTTTCGGGAAGTCGCTTTCCTCCGGGTGCTCACTGTATCGACGGCGGTCTCCGTCGACGGCGGTCTTTCCCGAGGCCCCGAAACCGTGCGGGCGAACGGGACTTCGCCTTCCGCGGCCGAGGGCCGACGGGTGAGTCGCTTTCCTCTAGGTACCTACTACCCCGGGGCTGTTAGCGTCCGGAACGTGACGGCCTGGAGCGCTGTCCGAGCCGTTCGGCGCGGTCCGCCGGCAGTGGCGAACCCACCCAACCACCTTGATGCAGGGAGCTGTTCATGATTGTCGTCACCGGTGCCACCGGCAACATCGGCCGCCCGCTGGTCGCGGCCCTGGCCGAGGCGGGCGAGGAGGTCGTGGCGGTGTCGCGCAGCGCGCGGCCCGAGGGGCTGCCGGCCGGCGTCCGCGCCGCCCGGGCCGAGCTCGGGGACTTCGCGAGCATGAAGCCGGTCCTCGAAGGGGCCGACGCCTTCTTCATCCTGCTGGCCGGCGAGCTCAACGGCCCCGGCGAGCCGGCCGTGAACCTGCTGGACATCGCGAAGGAGGGCGGGGTGAAGCGCGTCGTCCTCGTCTCCTCCCAGCTCGCCGGCACGCGGACGGACACCCCCTCGCACGACCGCCTGCGCGAGTTCGAGGCCGCCGTGCGCGGGTCGGGCCTGGAGTACACGATCCTGCGCCCGGGCGGCTTCGCCTCCAACGCCTTCGCCTGGGCCGAGTCGGTGCGCACCGGCCGGACCGTCTTCGCCCCCTTCGGCGACGTCGCACTGCCCGTCGTCGACCCGGCGGACATCGCCGACGTCGCGGCGGTCGCGCTCCGCGAGGACGGCCACTCCGGCCGCACCTACGTGCTGACCGGCCCCGAGGCCGTCGGCCCGCGGCAGCAGGTCGCCCAGCTCTCCGAGGTCCTCGGCGAGGAGGTGACCTACGTGGAGCTGACCCGTGAGCAGGCCGCCGAGGCGATGTCCTCGTTCATGCCGGAGGCGGTCGTCGAGGGCACGCTCGACGTCCTCGGCGCGCCGCTCGCGGTCGAGCAGGAGGTCAGCCCCGACGTGGAGAAGGTGCTCGGCCGGCCCGCCCGCCCCTTCGGCGCCTGGGTCGCGCGCTCCCTTCCGGCCTTCGCGTAGGAGGTTCCGGACGGGGCCAGGGCGGGGGCGGAGGCGGGGCCGGGCGGGGGCGGCGGTTGATCCGCCGGTCCGCGGGCGCGTAGCGTCGCCACGTCCCTGGAACCCCGGAACGAGGAGGCGGCATGGCGGGGAACAGCGGGCCCGTGGAGCGGCTCACCGCCGCCGGAGCGCCGTTCGAGGTGCGGGACGGGACGTACGTGTCGGCGCCCCGGACGCTGCGGGAGTTCGTCGAGGCCGTCTGGGCGTTCGGGGACCGGACCTTCCTCGTGTCCGAGAGCGGGAGCCTCACCTACCGGGAGTTCTTCGACACCGCGTGCGGGCTGGCCCGGCGGCTGACGGGGGAGTACGGGCTCCGGCCCGGCGACCGGGTCGTCGTCGCCATGCGGAACCTGCCGGAGTGGCAGGTGGCCTTCTGGGGGGTGCAGCTGGCGGGGCTGGTCGCGGTGCCGCTGAACGCCTGGTGGACCGAGGCGGAGTTCGCGTACGCGCTGGAGGACTGCGCTCCCCGGCTGCTGCTCGTCGACGGGGAGCGGGTTCCCCGGGTGCGGGGGTGGGCGCGGGCGGCCGGGGTGCCGGGGATCGTGTTCCACGGGGAGCCGGAGCGGGGGTCGGAGCGAGGGGCGGAGCCGGGGTCGGGAGCGGAGCCGGGGTTCGTGGCGTACGAGGCCGACGGCGACCCGCTGCTCGGGCCGCCCGACGTCGAGGTGCTGCCCGAGCACGACGCGACGATCTTCTACACGTCGGGGACCACCGGGCGGCCCAAGGGGGCCGTCGCCACGCAGCTCGCGCAGGCCGGGGCCGCCGTGCACCCGCGGTACTTCGCCGCCGCGGCGGCGCTCGCGCGCGGGGAGCGGCCGGGGGGCGGGGGGACGGTCGTGTCGCTGACGACGTTCCCCTTCTTCCACGTCGCCGCCTTCACCTCCCTCTACGCGGTGATGGCGGGCGGCGGCACGCTGGTCATGATGCGGAAGTGGGACCCGGTCCGGGCCCTGGAGCTGATCCGCGAGCACCGGGTGACCCATTACGCGGGGGTGCCCACCACCGCGCTCCAACTGCTCGCGGCCGCCCGGGAGGCCGGCGACCCGCTGGAGAGCCTCACCCTGCTCAGCACCGGCGGGGCCGCCGCGCCGCCCGGGATCGTCGCCGGGCTCGCCGAGGCGTACGGCGAGCGGATCGCCCCGCGCAACGGCTACGGCCTCACCGAGACCTGCGGGGGCGTGCTCGCCAACGTGGGGGCCGAGTACCGGGCCCGGCCGGGGAGCGTCGGGCGGCCCTCGCCCGCCACCGAGGTGCGGATCGAGGCGCCAGGCCCGGACGGGGTGGGGGAGCTGTGGCTGCGGGGGCAGTCGCTGTTCCGGGGGTACTGGGGGGACCCGGACGCCACCCGGGCCGCCTTCGCGCCCGGCGGCTGGTTCCGCACCGGCGACCTCGCGCGGGTCGACGACGAGGGGCGGGTCACCATCGTCGACCGGCTCACCGACCTGGTGATCCGGGGCGGCGAGAACGTGTACTGCGTCGAGGTCGAGGGGGCGCTCCAGGCGCACCCGGACGTGCTCGACGCGGCCGTGGTCGGCGTGCCGCACCCCCTCCTGGGCGAGGAGGTCGGCGCCGTCGTACGGCTCCGGGCCGGTGCGACGGCCGGCGCCGGGGAGCTGCGGGCGCACGTCGCCGCGCGCCTCGCCGCCTTCAAGGTGCCCGTCCACGTCCTCGTACGGGACGGGGAGCTGCCGCGGAACCGGGCCGGGAAGCTCCTGAAGGGGCCCCTGCGGGAGCTGCTCCTGGAGTCCGCCCGCGAGCCGGAGGGCCGGACCGCGGGCGAGTCCGCCGGTGAGTCCGCCCGCGAGCCCGCCGGTGAGCCCGCCCGGGAGTCCGCCGGTGAGTCCGCCCGCGAGTCCGCCGGCGGGGCCGTCAGTCGCGGCTGACGCGGACGCGGAAGGCGCCCGTCGGGTCCTCCTCGACGACCCCGATCCGTATGCCGTGGGTGCGGTCGGTGAAGGTCTCGCCGGGGCCGTAGGGCGCGTCGGAGAGCTCCGCGTGGACGTTGGGGCGGCGGGTGCAGCCGCCGCTGGCGCGGTCGCTGTCGGAGACCGTCACCGGGCCGTGGCCGGTGTCCACGTCGGACTCGACGCGGTAGACGAGGACGCCCGGCTCGCAGACGGCCTCGTCGTTGCCCTCGCGGGTGCGGACCTCGACGGCGTACCCGGAGGTGTCGGTGAGGGGGACGAAGACCAGCTTGGGGCCGCCGGCGAGGGCCAGCGGGGTGAGCAGGTGCTCGCTGGTGCCGGGGGTGGAGGCGCACCGGACCTGGTCGTTGTCGAGCCAGCCGAGCTTCCACTTGTGCCAGCCGAGCAGGTCGTTGTTGGCCCCCCAGTCCTCGGACATGATGTCCCAGTGGCCGACCGTGCCGCCGCCCTCGGCGGTGTAGAGGTCGGGCAGGCCGAAGACGTGGCCGTTCTCGTGCGGCAGGACGCGGTAGCCGGTCTCGGGGAAGCTGCCGGAGCCGTCGTCCTGGCGGCTGTAGACGAAGGACGTGTTGGCGAGCGGGACGCCGTCGGCGTAGGGCGCGTCGTCGTTGCCGGAGAAGGTCACGGACAGGACGGTGTCCAGGGCGGAGGGGCCGGCGTTCGGCGTGACCAGGACGTTGACCAGGTCGTAGGCGCTGAAGTCGACCTTCCGGTCGGCCGCCGTGACGATGTCCTCGACGAAGGAGCGGTAGCCCGGCTCGTACGGGGCGCCGCGCTCGATCCCGTACGAGGAGAACGGCCGCGGCATCCGCAGCCAGTCGGGTATCGGCGCCTCGGCCTGGTACTGGAGCCGGCCGTAGGAGCTGACGCGGAACCAGTCGGAGGTCTGCGGGAAGAACTCCCGGAAGCGGCTCATCGCCGTGCCCTCGCCGCGCGCGTCGGGGAAGTCGACCATGAGGGTCAGGGCGCGGATCCGGCCCGTGGAGCGGGCGTACCCGGGGGCGGTCGGCAGCCCCTCCGACATCTGCACGCCCATCGAGCCGGCGATGCGGCACGGTCCGAGCCGGGTGGTGTCCGGCGCGGCGGCCACCGGGCCGGCCGAGGCCGGGGCGGGTCCGGGGAGCGTGGTGCTCGCGGAGGCGAGCACGGTGAGCAGGAGGGCCGTGGTCGCCGCGAGGGCGACCGGTCTGCGTATCCGCCGGCGGGGGTGCTGCATGCGGTCGCCTCTCCGGTCGGGGCCAGGTCAGCGGCGTGGTGCCGTGCGAACAGCCTGTGCGGAGCGGGGCGGGCGCGCGCGCCGGGTGGACCGATCGTGCGTATCCGGCGACGGAGGGTGTGGTGTGAGTCAGGTCACATGGAGGCGTGAAATAACCGGGGATTCTTTCCCCGTTCAAGAAGGAGTTCGACGAAGTGGGGACTGTTTCCCCGGATGGCTCCGAAACGGCTCCGGACGGCTCCGGATCGGTTCGGACGGCTCCGGGCGGCCCCGGAGGGTCCGAGGGGCCGACAGGCCCGGAGCGGGCGGAGCGAGGAGGTCGTGGCGTGATCCGTACGGACGGGCAGGGCGCGACGGATACGGAAGGCGTGACGGGCGTGACGGGCGTGACGGACGTGGAAGGCGTGGAAGGCGTGACGGACGCGGGAGGTGCGACGGGCGTGGAAGGCGCGGCGCCCGTGCGGCGCGTGCCCCGGCCGCGCGCCGACGCCCTGCGCAACCGCGAGCGGCTGGTCACGGCGGCCCGCGAGATGTTCGTGGAGTTCGGCTGCGCCGTGCCGTACGACGAGATCGCCCGCCGGGCCGGCGTCGGCAACGCCACCCTCTACCGGAACTTCCCCGAGCGGCCCGGCCTCGTCCACGAGGTCGTCCTCTCGATCCTCGCCCGGCTCACCGAACGGGCCGAGCGGGCGGCGGCCGAGGAGGCCGACACCTTCGCCGCCCTCAGCCGCTTCGCGCACGCCGCCGCCGACGAGGGCGTCGGCGCCCTCTGCCCGATGCTCGACGGCACCTTCGACAAGGACCACCCCGACCTCGTCGTCGAGCGCGAGCGCCTGGGGGAGGCCGTCGAGGGCCTCGTCCGGCGGGCGCGGGACGCCGGCCGGCTCCGCGCCGACATCGGCGTCGGCGACCTGATGGTCGGCGTCTCCCAGCTCACCCGGCCGCTGCCGGGCACCGGCTGCGACGACTTCGCCCCCTTCGTCCACCGGCACCTCCAGATCTTCCTCGACGGCCTGGAGGCGCCCGCCCGCTCCGCGCTGCCGGGGGCGACGGCGACCCTGGAGGACCTGAGACGCGACGCCTGACGCACGAGGTCCGCGACGCGGCGCCTGATCGACGGGGCCCACGACGCGACGCCTGACGCACGAGGTCCACGGCGCGGCACCCGAGACGCAACGCCCGAGGCGCGAGGGGACGGCTCCCCTCCGCCGCCCCACCCCTCCCTGTTGAGTCCTTTTTCTTCCTTTTTCTTCCTTTTCGAGTCAAGAGGTGGCTACCCCCATGCCCGAAACCGCCGGCGCCGTCCGGACGACGGCCGCCCTCCAGCCCGACCCCGGTCGCTGGAAGGCCCTCGTCTTCATCGCCCTCGCCCAGCTGATGGTCGTGCTCGACGCGACCATCGTGAACATCGCCCTCCCCTCCGCCCAGCAGGACCTCGGCATCTCGGACGGCAACCGGCAGTGGGTCATCACGGCCTACGCCCTCGCCTTCGGCGGTCTGCTGCTCTTCGGCGGCCGCATCGCCGACCTGTGGGGCCGCAAGCGCACCTTCGTCGTCGGCCTGATCGGCTTCGCCGCCGCCTCCGCCCTCGGCGGGGCCGCGACCGGCGAGGCGATGATGCTCGGGGCCCGCGCGCTCCAGGGCGCCTTCGGCGCGCTGCTCGCGCCCGCCGCGCTCTCGCTGCTCGCGGTCACCTTCACCGACGCCAAGGAGCGCGCCAAGGCCTTCGGCATCTACGGCGCGATCGCCGGCGGCGGCGGCGCCGTCGGCCTGATCCTCGGCGGCTTCCTCACCGAGTACCTGAACTGGCGCTGGACCTTCTACGTCAACATCCCGTTCGCGATCGTCGCCGCCGTCGGCGCGTACCTGGTGATCCGCGAGCCGGCCGGCGGCCGCAACCGCTCCGCGCTCGACGTCCCCGGCGTCGTCCTCTCCACCCTGGGCCTGGTCGCGCTCGTCTACGGCTTCACCCGCGCCGAGTCCGAGGGCTGGAGCGACACCGTCACGATCGGCATGTTCGTGAGCTCGGTGGTGCTGCTCGCCGCCTTCGTCCTCGTCGAGGCGAAGGTCAAGAGCCCGCTGCTCCCGCTGCGCGTCCTCACCGACCGCAACCGCGGCGGCGTCTACCTCTCCCTCGGCCTCGCCGTCATCGCGATGTTCGGCCTCTTCCTCTTCCTGACGTACTACCTCCAGGTCGTGAAGGGCTACTCGCCGGTGATGACGGGCTTCGCGTTCCTGCCCATGATCGCGGGCATGATCGTCGGCTCGACCCAGATCGGCACCCGGCTGATGACCCGGGTCCCGCCGCGTCTGCTCATGGCCCCCGGCTTCCTGACCGCCGCGATCGGCATGCTGCTCCTGACCCAGCTGGAGATCGGCACCTCGTACGCGGGGCTGATCCTGCCCGCGCAGCTGCTGCTCGGCCTCGGCATGGGCACCGCCTTCATGCCGGCCATGTCGCTCGCCACGCACGGCGTGGAGGCGAAGGACGCCGGTGTGGCCTCCGCGATGGTCAACACCTCGCAGCAGGTCGGCGGCGCCATCGGTACGGCCCTGCTGAACACGATCGCCGCCTCGGCGACGACCGCATACCTCACCGACCACGCGGCCGGCGCCACCACCCCGGCCGCCCAGAAGCTGCTCCAGCTCCAGGGCATGGTCGAGGGCTACACCGCCGCGATCTGGTGGGCGGTCGGCATCCTGGTCGTCTCCGCGGCCATCGCGGCCGTCCTGATCACCACCGGGAAGCCGGAGACGGGCGTGGTCGCCGGTTCCGGCACGGGCGCCGAGGACGAGGTGAAGGTGCCGGTCATCGCGCACTGAGCCGCCCGTCGTACGCCCCCGCCCCCTGCCCTGGTTCCGCTCAGCGGAGCCAGGGCAGGTCCGTGTCCGGGCCCGTGGGCTCCAGGCCCTCCGCCATCACCCGCATGATCGCGCCGAGCTGTTCGACCTGCTCGGGGGTGAGGCGGTCGAACAGCGCCTGGCGCACGGCCGCCACGTGGCCGGGCGCGGTGCGCCGCAGCACCTCCACGCCCTCGTCGGTGAGCCGGGCGAACTGGCCGCGCTTGTCGGAGGGGCACTCCTCGCGCCGGACCCAGCCGTTCTTCTCCAGGCGGGCGACGGCGTGCGAGAGCCGGGAGCGGGTGATCTTGGCGCTCTTCGCGAGCTCGGTCATGCGGAGCCGGCGGCGCGGGGCCTGGGAGAGCTGGACGAGGAGGCCGTAGTAGACGTGCGGCATGCCCGCGTCGCGCTGCAGCTGGCGGTCGAGGTGGTCCTCCAGGAGGGTGGTGGCGTGGAGGTACGAGCGCCAGACGCGCTGTTCGCCGTCGCTGAGCCAGCGCGGCTCGGGTGCGGTGCTGTCTCCCATGGCGTCCTTGTCTCCCATGCCGTCCATCGTACGACTCGTTCTTGAAAGTTGAACTATGTGGCTTTACGCTGCATGCATAAAGCTTGAAGTTTCAAGCTCATCGGTGGGTCCCGGGCCCCCGAGGGGCTTCGAGCCCACTGACGGACCGACGAACGGAGGCCACCGCCATGGACACCGCCCTCGACGCGCGGATGCCCGCGCTCTACCTGTCCCACGGCGCCCCGCCGCTCGCCGACGACCCCGTCTGGCCCGGGGAGCTCGCCGCCTGGTCGGCCGGGCTGCCCCGCCCCCGGGCGATCCTCATGGTCTCCGCCCACTGGGAGGAGGCCCCGCTCGCCCTCGGCGCCACGGAGACGATCCCCCTCGTCCACGACTTCTGGGGCTTCCCCGAGCACTACTACGCGGTGGAGTACGCGGCCCCCGGCGCCCCCGGACTCGCCGAGGCCGTCCGCAAGCTGCTCCGCGCCCCCGGCACCCCCGTGCAGGACGTCCCCGACCGGGGCCTCGACCACGGCGCCTACGTCCCCCTCGTCGAGATGTACCCCGGCGCCGACGTCCCCGTCCTCCAGATCTCCCTGCCCACCCTCGACCCGCGCCGCCTGATGGACATCGGCCGCAGGCTCGCCCCGCTGCGCGACGAGGGCGTGCTGATCGTCGGCAGCGGCTTCTTCACCCACAACCTCGCCGCCCTCCGCCACGGCGGCGGGGTGCCGGGCTGGTCCGCCGAGTTCGACGCCTGGGGGAACGAGGCCCTCGCCGCCCGCGACGTGGACGCCCTCCTCGACTTCGAACACAAGTCCCCGGCCGGCCGCCTCGCCCACCCCCGCACGGAGCACTTCGCCCCGCTCTTCGTCACCCTGGGCGCGGCCGACGCGGCCGGCGACCTCGACGGCGGGCGCTCGGTCATCGACGGCTTCTGGATGGGACTGGCCAAGCGGTCCGTCCAGTTCGGCTGAACCCCTCGGCCCGGCCGAACCCCTCGGCCGAATGCCTCGGCTCGGCCGAACCCCTCGGCCGAACACCGGCGGGTGGCCCTCTCGGTCGAAGGCCGGCGGGCGGGCCCCTCGGTCGAACACCGGCGGGTGGGCCCCTTCAGTCGAACACCGGCGGGTTCAGCTCCACCGAACGGACGGCGGCGGCCAGCGCGAGCGGACCGCCGACGTCCAGCGCGGTGTCGGTGAACTTGATCGTGTGGTCGTCGCCGTGCGCCGCCGCCCGGGCGAAGACCTCCTCCGGGGCGAGGCCGACCGCCTCGTACGGAGCGGCCTCCCGCGGCGCGTACGCGGCCGTCACCGCCGCCGCGGCCGACCAGGCCGCCGCCAGGCTCGGCGCCCAGAGGGCGCGGGGCAGCGCGGGCAGGGCCCGCAGGACGGCGTTGGGCGCGGTCGCCGCGTGCACCAGCATGACCGGCTCGCCGTGGCCGTGCGTCGCGTACCGGTGCACGGCCGCCGTCACCAGCTCGGCGAGCCGCTCCCGCGCCGCGTCGGGGTCCGGCGCCCCGCCCCAGACCGGGAACGCCGTCAGCTGCGCGAGCCGCGCCCGGATCCCGCCCTCCTGCTCCGGGACCGGCGGTACGGCGGCGAGCGCGGCGGCCGCGTCCGGCGCGGCGGCCAGCGGGGCGAGCGGCGGCAGCGGCTGGTGCCGGGCCGCCCAGTAGCCGAGCGCGTGCGCCAGCTCGGCCCGCCGGGGCGCCGTCTCCCCGCCGGGCGCGAGCAGCGTCCGTACGGCGTGCCCGGTGCGGATCACCGGATGCGTCGCCCCGCCCGCGATCCCGGGCAGCAGCCGCGGCCACCACTCGGCCAGCACCTCCCGCCACGGCCGGTCGTCCAGCTCGCGGGCGAAGAAGCGGGTCCAGTCGGTGATCCGGGCCGGGTCGCCCAGCGCCTCCCGCCAGTTCCCGGCGGTGACCGGGGCGTACGGTGCGGGCGCCTCCTCCAGCTTCGGCGCGTACGCGTCGAGCCAGCGGTGCACGGCGGCGGCGTGGCCGTGCCGGGCCAGCGCCTCCACGGCCATGGGGGCGTGGTTGGTGAGCCAGCCGTTCCGCTCGGGACCGGTGGCGTGGAGCCGTTCGAGGGCCTCGTCGAGGATGCCTGTGGTGTCCATGGCGGGAACGTAGGCCGGGCGGAGCCCGCCCCGTAACGGGCTGGGGACCTACGCCGCGCGGCGGAGGCAACCCTCGGCCGTCGGTCCGGCGTCATGACGGATGCGGGACGGGGAAGGCGGGAGTGAGGACGGGCGGACGGACGGACCCGGACGTGTGACACCCGTCTCACCGACAGTGCGGTCGGAGAAGGCCCGGAACGGCGTTCCCTCCGGTCTGACCTGCGGATCCGTCTCCGCGGCGGACCGCAGGGCGGGGCGGGGGCCGCGCAGGATACTGCATGATCGCGAAAATCCTGAGTCTCCTGGGAATTCTGTCCCGATTCCGGTCGTTGTTTCCGTCGGATGCAGGGCACCCGCAAAGGTGTCGCGACCTACTCAGCAAGGGAGCACGCATGGCAACCCGTGCCGTCGCCCGTCGTCAGTCCGCCGCCAAGGGCGGGGACAGCCGGGCAAGCAGCGTTCGCGCCGTGGGCGGGGAGATCGCCGACCGCGACCTGGTCGGCATGTACCTCGACGAGATCGCGCGCACGCCCCTGCTCGACGCCGCCAAGGAGGTCGAGCTCTCCCAGACGATCGAGGCGGGCGTCTACGCCCGGCAGATCCTCGACGGCGAGGTGGAGAGCGGGGCGGCGGGCGCGACCCGCGAGGAGCTCGAGGCGCTGGTCGCCGAGGGCGAGCGTGCCAAGGACCTCTTCATCAAGTCCAACCTGCGGCTCGTCGTGGCCGTCGCCCGGCGCTACCCGCGCAGCGGGCTGCCGCTCCTCGACCTGATCCAGGAGGGGAACGCGGGCCTGGTGCGCGCGGTCGAGAAGTTCGACTACGCGAAGGGCTTCAAGTTCTCCACGTACGCCACGTGGTGGATCCGCCAGGCCATCACCCGGTCCATCGCCGACCAGTCCCGCACCATCCGCCTCCCCGTCCACCTCGTGGAGGAACTGGGCCGGATCCGCCGCGTCCAGCGCGAGTTCAACCGCGAACACGGCCGCGAGCCGGAGCCCGCGGAGATCGCGGAGGAGCTGGGCTCCACGGCGGAGCGGATCACCGACGTCCTGGACTGGGCGCGCGACCCCGTCTCGCTGAACATGTCGGTCGACGACGAGGGCGAGACGCAGTTCGGCGACCTCCTGGAGGACACGTCGGCGATCTCGCCGGAGCAGTCCGTCCTCACGCTGCTGCGGAGCGAGGAGCTCGACGACCTCATCGACAAGCTCGACCACCGCACCGCCTCCATCATCCGGATGCGGTACGGGATCGAGGACGGGCGCGAGCGGACGCTGACGGAGGTCGGCAAGGAGCACGGGCTGACGCGGGAGCGGATCCGCCAGATCGAGAAGCACGCGCTCCTGGAGCTGAAGAAGATGGCCCGCGACACCGGCTTCGACGCAGTCGCCTGACCCCCCGCGCCCGCCGCCCCTGCGGGCCGCGCCCGCCGTCCCCGTGCGGGCCGCGCCCGGCACCCCCCGGCTGGGCTGCGCCCGGCGTCCCTGTGGGCAATCGTCCCGCTGGGGGTCCCCCCTGGACGAAGTCCTTGGGGGAGGGACGGGTGGGCACAGGGACGGCGCCCCCTGCCGGGCCAAGGCTTTCCGGGCCTGGGCCCGCACCCGGTGTACGACGCCGTACGGGTGCGGGTCCAGGCCCTGGTGCGGAGGCACCCGCAAGGGTGCCGTTCCGTTGTGCCCACCCTCCCCCAAGGACTTCGTCCAGGGGGGACCCCCAGCCCCAGCGGAACGCCTGCCCACAACGAAACGGCGGCGCGGCCCGCGACGGGGTGGGGCGGGTCAGGTGAGGGAGGTGGTGAGGCGGGTGGCCAGGGTCCGGATGTGGGCACGGAGCGCCTCGGGCGCGTGGACGGTGAAGGGAACGTCCAGCAGCATCAACCGCACGGCGAGCCACTCCACCGACTCCGCGACCCGCCCCCGCACCCGGCACGCGCCGTCCCCGTCCGCGACCGGCACCAGATGCGCCGGCAGCCGGCCCGCGACGGCCTCCACCCCCGCGCCGAACGACACGTCCAGGTCCACCTCCCCCAGCGCCCGCGACATCGACCGCGCCAGGTACGCCGCCTCGTCCCCCTCCGGCAGCTCCCGCGGCGCGAACCGCGCGCCGGTCGCGAACGGCTCGGTGACCCGGTCGACGCGGAAGGTCCGCCAGTCCTCCCGCCCGAGGTCGTACGCGACGAGGTACCACCGCCGGCCCGTCGACACCAGCCGGTACGGCTCGACCAGCCGCTTCGTGTCCGCCCCGTCGCCCGCCCGGTAGCTGAACCGCACCTTCTCCCGCGCGGTCACCGCGCCCGCGAGGGCCGTCAGGGTGGAGGGCGCGACCGTGGCGCCGTCGCCGCGGGTCAGCGGGAGCGTCGCGTTCTGCAGCGTGGAGACCCGGTGCCGCAGCCGCGCCGGCAGCACCTGCTCCAGCTTGGCCAGGGCCCGTACCGACGCCTCGTCCACGCCCTCGATGGCGTGCCCGGCACCGGCCCGCAGGCCCACCGCGATGGCGACGGCCTCCTCGTCGTCGAGGAGCAGCGGAGGCATCGCCGTACCAGCGACCAGCCGGTAGCCGCCCACCGCGCCCCTGGTCGCCTCGACCGGGTAGCCGAGTTCCCGGAGCCGGTCGACGTCGCGGCGGATCGTGCGCGAGGAGACCGAGAGCCGTTCGGCGAGCTCGCTTCCGGGCCACTCGCGCGGCGTCTGGAGGAGCGAGAGCAGATGGAGGAGTCGTGCCGGGGTGTCCGTCATGCCGTCCATGATGCTGCGCCATTAGGACGCGTTCTGTCCTGTACGACTTCTATGGTTCTTCCATGAGCGCACACGAGACCGACACCGCCACGGAGGCGGACAGCACCGCCGCGGGGGACAGCAGACGCTGGATAGCCCTGGCCATCGTCATGACGGCCGCCTTCATGGACCTGGTCGACGCCACCATCGTCAACATCGCGATCCCCAGCATCGAGCACGACCTGGGCACCACCACCAGCGCCATCCAGTGGATCACCGCCGGATACGCGCTGGCCTTCGCGGCCGGCCTCATCACCGGCGGCCGCCTCGGCGACATCTACGGCCGCAAGCGGCTCTTCCTCCTGGGCACCGCGGGCTTCACGCTCGCCTCCGCCCTCTGCGGCCTCGCCGTCAACCCGGAGATGCTGGTCGCCTCCCGCCTCCTCCAGGGCGCGGCGGCGGCGATGATGGTGCCGCAGGTGCTGTCGATCGTCCACGTCACCTTCCCCGCGCACGAACGCGGCAAGGTCTTCGGCCTGTTCGGCGCGATCGTCGGCCTCGGCGCGGTCTCCGGCCCGCTGCTCGGCGCGCTGCTCACCGAGTGGAACATCGCCGGCCTGGAGTGGCGCCCCATCTTCCTCATCAACCTGCCGGTGGGCGTCGCCGCGCTGCTGCTGGGCCGGGCGTACATCACCGAGTCGAAGGCGCCGAAGGCGCTCCGCCTCGACCTGGTCGGCGTCGTGCTCGTCACCGCCGCGCTGCTCCTGCTGATCTACCCGCTGACCCGGGGCCGCGAGCTGGGCTGGCCGCTGTGGGGCCACCTGATGATGGCGGCCGCCCCCCTGGTCTTCGCCGCCCTCGTCGCCTACGAGCGGTACAAGACGAAGAAGGACGGCTCCCCGCTCGTCGAACTCTCCCTGTTCAAGGTGAAGTCCTTCGCGGCCGGCATCGCGGTGCAGCTCACCTTCGGCATCGTCCTCGGCATCTTCTTCCTGGTGTGGACGCTGTACATGCAGATCGGTCTCGGCTGGGGCGCCCTCAAGGCGGGCCTGACCGGGGTGCCGTTCTCGATCGCGGTCTCCCTGGCCGCCGGCATGTCGGTGCAGCTGCTGGTGCCGCGCTTCGGCCGCAAGGTGCTCCAGACGGGCGCCCTGACGATGGTCGCGGGCATCCTGCTGTACTTCTTCGCCGCCGGACGGTACGGGGCGGAGATCTCGCCCTGGCAGATGATCCCGGCGCTGGTGGTGATGGGCCTCGGCATGGGGCTGATCGTGGCGCCGCTGACGGACGCGGTCCTCTCCGAGGTCCCGAAGGAGCACGCCGGTTCGGCCTCCGGCCTGATCAACATGACCGGCCAGATGGGCAACGCGATCGGTCTCGGCCTGGTGTCGGTCGTCTTCTTCGGCGTCGTCGACGACCGGCTGCCGGCGGCCACCGCCCCGGCGGGCGTCGCGACGGCCTTCGCGGACGCCTTCCGCAACTCCCTCGGCTGGGCCGCGGTCGTCCTGGCCGGCATCTTCCTGGTGATGTTCGCCCTCCCGGCGAAGCCGAAGCAGCACCTGGAGGGCGGCGCGGCCGACGCCGAGCCGGACGCCGTGGAGAAGGAACCGGCACTCGCCTGACGCCGTGTCGGGCGGAAGACCCCGGAGGGGGGGGGGGGGCGCCCCGGCGGCCCGCCCGGCCCCGCGCGCGGGGGCCCCCCGCCCCGGCGGACCGGCCGCCGAGCGGTCTCCCGGCGCCCTCGGGGGTTTGCCCCCGGGAGGAGCGGCAAGCCGAAGAGGTACGCACCGGAAGCGGGATGACGGGCGGTCGGCCCGCGGAACCCACCCAGGAGGCGCTCATGTCGAACCCGACCCGAGCCCTCCTCCGTGCGGCGCCGTGCGCCGCACCGGTCCCCCCCCCCCCCCCCCCCACAGATCGGTAAATCACACCACTGAAAAACAGACACAAACCG
>NZ_JBEZUZ010000044.1:58788-59183 GCF_040636735.1 Streptomyces sp. NPDC035033
CATTCCAACCCCCACCCCCCCCCCCCCCCCCCCGCCCCCCCCCCCCCCCCCGGTCCGCCCGCCCCGCCGCCCGACCCGCCCTCCGGCGACACCGCCGGAGGCCGCGGTCCCGTCCGAGGACCCCAGCGCCTCGGGCCGGAGCGGGGAGAGCCGCACGCACGCTCCCGCCGTGACCCCCGACGCGCCGCGCGGACGGGACGGGCAGGAGGGACCGAGCGGGCGGGGCGGCGGTCCCGCCGTCCGCGACCGGGGGCGACCGCCCGGCGACGACGGGAACGCCCGGCGCGGCCGGCGGCACCACGCGCCCCCGCGCACGGCCGGTACGCCGCGGCCCTGACTCCGCACCGTGCCGCGCCGGACGGAAGCCCCCGCGCCCGACGGGGGCTTCCGCCGTG
>NZ_JBEZUZ010000045.1:0-57959 GCF_040636735.1 Streptomyces sp. NPDC035033
TATGCCATCTCGGCTGCGGTGACCGGCAGGGCCCAGAGGATGACGGGCGTCCGCGCGGGGCCGGGTGGTGCGGCGGCCGGGTCAGCCCTTCTCCGCCAGGTAGGCGGCGACAGCGGGCACCTCGGTGGCGTCCTGGACGGTCTTCAGGCCGCCCGGCACGCCCTCGGCGGGCTGCAGGACGTAGCTCTTGCGGTGCGGGGCCGCCGACGGGTCGGAGAAGTCCAGCACGCTGCCGAGGCCCTTGTCGAAGTCCTTCAGCGTCCGCAGACCCGCGGTGATGCCCTCACGGCTGAGGTCCTTCGCCTCGCAGGCCGCCTTCATCGCCTCGACGAGGACCGCCGCGTTGGTCGCCCCGATGTGGACGCCGACGTTGAGCTGCTCCTTCGGGTGCTTCTTCCGGTAGTCGGCGACCAGCTTCCGCACGCCGGGCAGCTCGCTGCTCAGGGCGGGCGTGCCGCCCGTGACGTAGAGCATCCGCAGCAGCGCCGGCTTCGCCGGCGTGTCGAGGAGCTGGGGGACGTACGCGGCGGCGTGGGCCAGGACCGGCACCTTGAGGCCGCCCGCGGCGGCCACCCCGACCAGGGAGGCGGTCTGCCCGGGTGTCCCCGCGAAGACGATGGCCTCGACCTTCGCCGCCGCGAGCGCGGTCACCTGCGCGGTCATGTCGGTCTCCGTGGGCTTCACCGTCTGGACGACGAGTTCGAGCCCGGCCTTCTTCGCGGCGAACCGCACCCCTTCGGCGGCGTTCTCCCCGAACTCGCCCGGCTGGTGGATCAGACCGACCTTCGCCTTCGGCTCGAGCCCCTTGGTCCTCACCAGCCAGTCGATGCCGTTGATCATGTCGATGTCGTAGGTGCTGTTCATGACCTGGACGTGCGGGTGGCCGAGGTTGGCGGCCGAGTTGCCGCCGACGAGGGTGAGCAGCCCGTCGCCCTCGATGCTGTCGAGCAGCGCCGCCGTCTGCGCGGAACCGACCAGCGAGCCGAGGGCCGCGACCTGCGGCTGGACCTGGGCGTAGGCGGCGACGGCCTTCTGCACGTCGTAGCCGTGGTCGCGGACGACCAGCTCCACCTTGCGGCCGCACACCCCGCCGGCCGCGTTGACCTCGTCCAGGTACAGCTGTTCGGCCTGCAGGCCGGGCTTGGCCAGCGGGGCCGCCGGGCCGGTGAGGTCGGTGATGACGCCGACCTTGATCACCGCGTCGGTGACGCCGGGGCCGGTCTTCACCCCGCCGCTGCCCTGCCCGTCCGAGGACGGTCCGGTCTTGGTGCTGCAACCCGTCAGGGCCAGGGCGAGCGAAACGGACACCGCCGTGGCGGCACCGAGCTGTCTGCGGTTCATGAGGTGTGCTCCTTGAGGGTGTTCCCGCCGGCGGTCTCGCCGGCGGAAGACTCGGGACCGGGCGGGGGCGTGCGGCGGACCGCGGCCCGCCACGCCCGCCGGATCCGCGACGGGCCGGGGCGGCGCTGTGCCAGGGAGACCAGGCCGCCGGGGAGGAAGAGCAGGGTCAGGACGAGGGCGGCGCCGTAGAGGAAGCGGGCGGCGTCCACGGACGCCAGGCCCGGCTCCGGGGAGCCCGGCGCGACCACCAGCGGCAGCTGGTCGGCGAAGTGCGTGAGCAGATGCGGGAGGACGGTGACGAAGACCGCGCCGGCGACCGCGCCGCCGACCGAGCCGAGTCCGCCGATCACCAGCATGGCCAGGAAGTCCATGGACAGGACCAGGCCGAAGGTGTCGGGGACGATCCGCTGGTACGCCAGCGCCAGCAGGGCTCCGCCGGCTCCCGCGTACATCGAGGAGACCGTGAAGGCGGCGGCGCGGAACCGGGCGGCGGGCACCCCCATCACCGCGGCGGCGACCTCGCTGTCGCGCAGCGCGCCCATCGCCCGGCCCGGACGGCCCCGCACCAGGTTGCGCGCCGCCAGCCAGGCGGCGGCCGTGAGCACCAGGCCGAGGTACCACAGCCGCTCCAGCCCCCCGAAGGGGACGCCGAGGACGACCAGGCCGTCGTCCGCGTCGGCGAACGAGAAGCCGAAGAGTTCCATCGGCGGGACGGAGCGGCCGTTGAATCCGCCGGTCACTCCGTGCGCGTTCACCAGCACGTGCTGGCCGATGAAGACCAGCGCGAGCGTCGCCACCCCCAGGTACATGCTGCGCAGGCGCCCGGAGATGGGGCTGAACAGCGCGCCGGCGAGACCGGCCAGCACCACGGCCGCGACGAGGGCGAGGACGGGAGGCAGGCCGAGCCCTGAGAGGGCCCGGTCCCCCGTGCCGCTGGGAGAGGCCGCGAACCAGGTGTACCCGTAGGCGCCGACCGCGAGGAAGAAGGCGTGGCCCAGCGAGAGCTGGCCCGCCGTCCCGGCCAGGAGGCCCAGCCCGATGGCGGCGATCACCGCGGCCATGGCGAACAGCCCCGTCTGCAGCCAGAAGGCGTCGACGTACAGCGGAGGGAGGAGCAGGAGGACGACCGCCCCGGCGGCGGTGAGGCGCCGCCGCGTCGAGCGGTCCACCGGAGACTTCCGGGCCGGCGAGGAGGCATCCGTGTCCGGGGCGGTTCCCGGCCGTTCGCGCACGAGGGAGGAGGAAGGGGCGTCAGACACGCGAGAGCTCCTTGGAACCGAGCAGGCCCTGCGGCCTGGCCATCAGGACCAGCACCATCACCAGGTACGGGACGATGTCGGCGAGTCCGCCGCCCAGCACGTCCAGGTGCTGCTGGTATCCGACGGCGGTCGCTTCGGCCATCCCCACCACGAGGCTGCCGAGCAGGGCGCCGCCGACGGAACCGAGGCCGCCGAGCACGGCCGCGGGGAAGGCGGCGAGCGCGATGTGGCCGGTGCCGCGGTCCAGTCCGGGGGTGGGGAAGGCGGCCAGGAACACGGCGGCCACCGTCGCCATCACGCCGGCCAGCGCCCAGGCGTGCGTCCGCAGCCGGTTGCCGCGCACGCCCATGAGGGCCGCCGCCTCCTCGTCGAGCGACAGGGCCCGGACGGCCAGGCCCCACCGTGACCAGCGGAACGCGGCGAGGAAGGCGCCCACCAGCACCAGGGTCACGACCAGGCAGGCGATCCGGGTCTCGGGGACGGTGATCCCCGCGAACGTGACGACGTCCGCGCCCCACGGGTCGCCGGACCGCAGCACTTCTCCGCCGATGCGGCGGGCGAGTTCGGTGAGGAGCAGGATGTCCACGCCGATCGTCAGGATCGTCGGCACGGCGGACGCCGAGCGCCGCAGCCGGCGCAGCACCAGGGCTTCGAGCACCGCCGCGGCGGCCGTACCGGCGAGGGCGACGAGCACCGCTCCGGCGAAGCCCAGGTCGTCGTGGAGGACGGTCACCAGGTAGCCGCCGAGCAGCAGGAGCGACCCGTGGGCGAAGTTGACGACGTGCGAGGCCTTGTGCACCAGGCTGAAGCCGAGGGCGATCAGCGCGTACACGCAGCCGAGGGCCAGCCCGTTGAAGAGGGTCTGCAGCAGGGTGGTCACGAGGACGCCTCTCCTTCCTCGTCGTGGTCGGAAAGGGCGGCACGCCCCTTGTCGGCGTCGTCGGCGTCGCCGGAGGTGCCGGTGCCCAGGTAGGCCCGGACGACCGCGGGGTCCTGCCGCACCCGCTCGGGTGTGCCTCCGCCGATGCGGCGGCCGAAGTCGAGGACGGTCACCTCGTCGGCGAGCTGCATGATCATCCCCATGTCGTGCTCCACGATCAGGATCGAGATGCCGAGCACGTCCCTGATCGCGGACACGGTCCGTGCCATGCCGACGCGTTCGCCGGTGTTCATGCCCGCCACCGGCTCGTCCAGGAGCAGCAGCCGGGGTTCCATGCAGAGCGCGCGGGCCAGCTCGACCCGTTTGCGGTCGCCGTACGGCAGGAGCGCCACCGGTGTGTCGAAGACGGCTCCGAGACCGGTGAACTCGGCGATCTCCCGGACGCGCTCACGGTGCCGCCGCTGCTCGCGGACGGTGCTCGGGAGGCGCAGCGCGGTGGCCGCGAAGCCGGCGCGGGTGAGGGTGTGCCGTCCCAGCATGAGGTTGTCGGCGACGGTGCCGGCGGTCAGCACGATGTTCTGGAAGGTGCGGGCCACGCCGAGCGCGGCGATCCGGTGCGGAGGGAGCGAGGTCAGCTCCGCGTCCCCGAACCGCACGCTGCCCTCGGCGGCGCGGTAGACCCCGGACAGCACGTTGAAGGCGGTGGACTTCCCCGCCCCGTTGGGGCCGATCAGGGCGTGCACGGAGCCCGGCGCCACCGAGAAGTCGAGCCCGTCCAGGGCGGTCAGTCCGGCGAAGCGCACCGTGACCCCCTCGACGGTGAGCGCCGGGGTCTTTGCCGCGTCCACCGGCGTGCGGGTGGAGCCACGGGACGTCAGGGGGCTCATCCGGCCCACCTGCTCAGGGTCCGCGGCGCGCCCGCGACCGGCTCGGTCACAGCCTCGGAGGCTTCGTCGACGGGGCGTTCGCCCAGGTACAGCCGGCGCACCTCGTCGGACCGGGAGAGCTCGTCGGCACTGCCGGACAGGCGTACCCGCCCGACCTCCAGGACGTAGGCGTCGTCGGCGAGTTCGAGGGCCAGCGCGGCGTTCTGCTCGACCAGCAGCACGCCGACGCCCTGCTCGTGGATGCGCCGGACGATGCCGGCGATCTGCTCGACCATCTGCGGGGCCAGCCCCAGGGACGGCTCGTCGAGGAGCAGCAGCCGCGGCCGGGCCATCAGGGCGCGGCCCAGGGCCAGCATCTGCTGCTCGCCCCCGGAGAGGAGCCCGGCGGCCTGGCGCCGCCGTTCGGCGAGGATCGGGAAGAGCGAGAAGACCTGCGGAAAGGCGTCCGGGGCATCGCCGCGGCGCCGCCGCGACAGACCGAGCCGGCCGGCCTTCAGGTTCTCCTCCACCGAGAGCGAGGCGAAGACCCTGCGGCCTTCCGGCACCTGCACCACACCGGCGGCGACGACGTCGGCGGCGTGCCGGCCGGTGAGGGGAGTGCCGTCGAGAACGACCGAACCCCGCTCGACCGCCCCCGAGTGCAGGGGCAGCGTTCCGGACACGGCGCGCAGCAGGGTCGACTTGCCCGCCCCGTTGGCCCCCAGCAGGGCGACGATGCCGCCGGCGGGGACCCGGAGCGAGACGCCGTCCAGGGCACGGACCGACCTCCCGTAGACCACGGTGAGGTCGTCGATCTCCAGTGCGCCGGAAGGCGGCGGAGGCTGGGGAGGGGCGGGGGAGGCGTTCATGGGCGCACACTTTCGGGTAGCGGCGGGAGCCGGGACGGCCGTTCCTCTGTTCGGGAAGGGCGGGAACTCCCGCGGACAGGGGAGGCGGGTCCCCGAAGGGCGGCGACGGCCGTACGCGGGAGGGGCGGCGGTCACGCGCGCTGCGGGGGAAGGGTTGCCGGTCCCGCCCCGTCACGGGGGCTGCCGGTGGCCTGGATTATGGAGATCCCGGAAAAGCGGAGTCCATAAGCCGTGAAGGACCAGATGACGCGGGGGACCGAGTGTGTGCCGGCGCACAGGAAAGCGCCGTCAACTCATTGACCCGGCACAGATCTGGAGGGTGCGGATCGTCCGTGGCCGGGGCGGCACGCCCCGGCCGTCACCCTGGTACGAGCGGTCACCGGCACCAACGCGTCGAGGCCCCCGAAGGGGCCTCGACGTGTCGTGCGTGCGGGGTTCGGTGGGGTCTCAGGGGACGACGTCGACGCGCGGGTCCAGCCTGACGTCGACGAGCAGGGGGCCGTCCAGGCTCCTGGTGCGCTCCCGCAGGACGTCGAGGTCCTCCGGACGGCGCACGGTCAGGCCCCGGCCCCCCATCGCCTCGGCGAGGGGGACCGGGTCGGGCCAGGCGGTCAGCGAACGGTCGGGATCCACTCCCAGACGGGCGAGCTTGACGTGCTCGGCCCCGTAGGCACCGTCGTTCAGGACCACCACCAGCAGCGGCAGCCGTTCCCGTACGGCGGTGGTGAACTCGCCCACGTTCATCATGAATCCGCCGTCCCCGACGACGAGGACGGTGAGGTCGTCGGGGCGGGCGACGGCGGCGCCGACGGCACCGGCCAGTCCCAGCCCGATCGAGCCGAAGCCGCCCATGCACAGGAAGTCGCGGGCGTCCGCGACCCGCAGGTGGGGCCAGACGCCCAGGGCGAACCGGCCGATGTCGCTGACCAGGACGCGCCGGCGGGGAAGGAGCCGGTCGAGCCGGAGGGCCGCCGTACGGACGTCGACGGTGCCGGCCGCGGCGTCCGTACGGTCCTGGTAGCCGTCGCCCGGGCGGTGGTCGCCGAGGCGGAGCCGTACTCCGGCCAGCCAGCTCTCGTCGGGGGTGTGGCCGGACTGCCACAGCGCCTCGCCCATCGCGGCGGCCACCGCCCTGGCGTCGCCGGGAACGGCCTCGTCGACCCGGGTGAACCAGCCGAACGCGCCGGGGTCGGCGTCGACCTGGACGACCTTCTTCCCCTTCAGCAGCGCGCCGTGCCCGGTCGTGTGGGCGTGGAGACCGGCGCCGAACGCGACCACGCAGTCGGCCTCGTCGATGACGGCCGCGGCGGCGCGGTGCGAGAGACCGCCGAACACGCCGAGGTCGCTCGGGTGGTCGCGGAACCAGTCCTTGGCCAGGAGGGTGGTGGCGAGGGGGGCGGCCAGCTTCTCCCCGAGCGCCACGAGCTCGTCGCGGGCGTCGGCGGCGACGGCGCCACGGCCGGCCAGGATCACCGGACGCCGGGCTTCGCTCATCAGCCGGAGCGCGGCGTCGAGCCGGTCCGACGGGGGGAGCGCCGCGGCCCGCGGTCGCGGGCGGGCCACGGACCGCGGGGCGTCGGCCTCCTGGCGGAGCAGGCCGAAGGGCAGGTCGAGGACGACGGGACGGTCCTCGGCGACCACCCGCTGCACGGCTCGGTCGAGCATCCTCACCAGGTCGCCGGGGCGGCCCACCCGCTCGTACCCCGCCCCCGCCGCGGCGGCCACCGCGGCCAGGTCGAGCCGCTGGAAGTGGGTGGGTTCCGCCGGGGTGTCGCCGGTGACGAGCAGCACCCGGCTGCGGCTGCGCACGGCTTCGGTCAGGGCGGTCATGGTGTTGGTGACGGCGGGCCCGTGGGTGACCGAGGCGACGCCGACGCGGCCGCCCGCGCGCGACCAGCCGTCCGCCATGCCCACGGCGCCGCCCTCGTGGACGGCCGGGACGAAGCGGCCCCCGCGTTCGGCGTAGTCGCAGAGGTACAGCATGTTGGCGTCGCCCATCAGCCCGAAGACGGTGTCGAACCCGTGCTCCAGCAGGGCTTCGGCGAAACGCTGGTAGACCTTCATGGAAATGTCCTCCCGGAGGTGCGCGCCGCTGCGGGCCCCGGGCGCGCGGTCACGACGGAACGCGGTGGCCCGGGGCCCGTGGAGGCGGCGCCGGTCGCGGCGCCACCGGAAGGCCGGTCGCCCGTCCCTACAGGCCGAGGTCCTTGGCGATGATGGTCTTCATGACCTCGTTGGAGCCGCCGTAGATGCGGTTGATCCGGACGTCCGTGTAGAGCCGGGCGATCGGGTACTCCAGCATGTAGCCGTAGCCGCCGTGCAGCTGGAGGCACTTGTCGACGACGCGGGCGCACACCTCGGTGGTGAACAGCTTGATCCGCGCGGCGTCGGCGGGGGTGAGTTCCCCGGTGTCCTCCAGGTCCATCGCCTTGTCGACCATGGCCTGGGCGGCCTCCACCTCCGCGGCGCACTCGGCCAGCACGAACTTGGTGTTCTGGAACGCCGCCACGGGCTGCCCGAAGACGATGCGCTCCTGGACGTACGCCTTCGCGAACGAGATCGCCGCGGCGGCGCGCGCGGTGGCGTCGACGCCGACCGCGAGCCGTTCGCGGACCAGCTTCTGCGTCAGGTACGTGAAGCCCTTGCCCTCCTCGCCGAGCAGGTTCTCGACCGGCACCTTGACGTCGGTGAACGACAGTTCGTTGGTGTCGCTGGAGCGCATGCCGATCTTCTCCAGCTTGCGGCCGAAGCCGAAGCCCTCGCTGTCGGTCGGCACCACCAGGAGGCTCAGGCCGGCCCTGCGGTTCTCGGGCGTGGCGGGGGAGGTGCGGGCGATGACGACGCAGAGTTCGGAGACCCGGGCGCCGGATATGAAGGTCTTGGCGCCGTTGAGGACGTAGTGCGTGCCGTCCTCGGAGAGCCGGGCGTGGGTGCGGGTGCCCGCGAGGTCGGAGCCGGAGCCGGGTTCGGTCATGCCGATGCACAGCATGATGTCGCCGCTCGCGATGCCGGGGAACCAGCGCTCCTTCTGCTCCTCGTTCGCCAGGTCGAGGAGGTACGGCAGGACCATGCCGGTGCTCAGCCCGTAGTGGCCCAGCATCACGCCGACCCGGGCGGCCTCCTCGGTGATGATCGCCTGGTACTTGTAGCTGGTCTCGCCGGGGCCGCCGTACTCCTCGGGGATGCCGAAGCCGGTGACGCCGAGGGCGCCGAGCTTGCGGAACAGGTCGCGGGGGACCAGGCCCTCGGCCTCCCATTGCTCGTAGTGCGGGAGGACCTCCTTGGCGATGAACTCGCGGATCATCTGCCGGAAGGCGTCCTGGTCCTGGTCGAAGACGGTGCGCTTCATGTCAGTGGTTCTCGTTTCTCTGCCGGGCGGGTGCGGGGGATCAGCCCTTGCGGGCGTCCCGCAGCTCCCGCTTGAGGATCTTGCCGACGGGGGACAGGGGCATCTCGTCGACGAACTCGACGGTGCGCGGTGCCTTGTAGCCGGCGATGAGGGTCTTCGTGTGGGCGCGGAGCTCCTCCGCCGTGGCGGTCGTGCCGGGACGCAGGACGATCACGGCGTGGACGCGCTCGCCCCAGTGCTCGTCGGGCACGCCGATCACGGCGCAGGAGGCCACCGACGGGTGGGCGGAGAGGGCGTTCTCCACCTCGGCGGAGTAGACGTTCTCCCCACCGGTGATGATCATGTCCTTCAGGCGGTCGACGACGAAGAGGTAGCCGTTCTCGTCGAGGTAGCCGCCGTCGCCGGTGTGCAGCCAGCCGCCGCGCATGGTCTCGGCGGTCAGTTCGGGCTTGCCCCAGTACCCGGCCATCACGTGGTCGCCGCGGGTCACGATCTCGCCCACCTCGCCGACCGGCAGCGGCCGGTCCTCCGGGTCGACGACCGCGATCTCGATCGCGGGCGTCGTCCGGCCCCCGGACCGGATCAGCTCCCCGCCCGCGACGTGCTCCTCGTGGGTGAGCGCGGTCAGCACGCCGGACTCGGTCTGGCCGAAGCCCTGGGTGAAGCGGGCGTTGGGGAACGCCTTCATCGCCTGGTGGAGCAGGCTCTCCGGGCTGCCGGCGCCGCCGTAGATGACCCGGTCGACACCGCTGAGGTCGTACGAGGCGAAGTCGGGGTGGTTGCAGACCATCTGCACCATGACCGGCACGAGCGTCACCGAGGTGACGCCGTGGTCCCGGACGGCCCGCAGGACGCCGTCCGGCGTGAAGGTGGGGAGGAAGACCAGGGTGCCGCCCACCAGGTTCTGGGCCTGCCAGCCCGCGACCGCGCCGAAGTGGAACAGCGGCGCCGTCACCAGCGACACGCCGCCGGGTCTCGCGGAGGAGCTGTAGAGGGCGGAACTCATCATGCCGGTGAGCAGCCCGCGGTGGGTGAGCATCACGCCCTTCGGGGTGCCGGTGGTGCCGCCGGTGTAGAGCAGGAGGCCCACGGTGTCGCCGCCGCGGCGGACGTCCGGGACCGGCTCGAAGCCGGTGACCAGCCGCTCGTAGTCGAGCATGCCGTCGGGTGCCGTTCCGTCGCCGCAGTAGACCAGCGTGTGGACGCCGGGGGCCCGTTCCCGCAGTTCGGCGGCGAGCGGGGCGAAGGCGTCGTCCACCAGGAGGACCCCGGTGCCGGAGTCGTTCAGCGCGTACGCCATCTCGGCGGGGGACCAGCGGGTGTTCACCGGGTGGGCGATGGCCCCCGTCCACCAGGAGGCGTAGAACCACTCGTGGTAGCGGTCGGAGTTCAGGGCCAGGATGCCGACGCGGTCGCCCGCCTCGACGCCGATCCCCTGGAAGGCCCCGGCCAGCCGGGCCACCCGGTCGGCCACCTGCCGGCCGGTGCGGATCCGGTCGCCGCAGATCGTCAGGGGACGGTCGGGGTACTGCTGGACGACGCGGTGCAGGAACTGGGTGAGGTACACGTCATTCTCCAAGGGGCGGGCCCGACGGCGTCGGCGGGCCAGGGCGGGGGCTCGGGAGAGGAAGTGCTCGTCGGTCGGGCGGCGGACGTCCCGACCCCCGGTGGGCGGGCCCGGGGAACCGGTGCCCGCCCGCCGGTCACTGCGCGGCGCCCTCGACCGGGACGAGCCGCTGGCGGTTCACCTGGACCGACTTGGGGAAGGAGTCGGCGCCCAGCTCGGTGGAGAGTTCCGCCACCGTCCACTGCCGGTCGGCGTCGATGCGGTGCTCGACCGACCAGCCCCCGAAGAGCCCGACGTGCCCGCCCGTCACCGAGAAGACCTGTCCCGTGAAGGGGCAGTCGGCCGAGGCGAGGTAGCCGACCAGGGGCGAGACGTTCTTCGGGTGGTAGCGGTCGAACGCCGTCTCGTCGCTCGGCGCGGCGACCGCGGCGCTGAAGCCCGGGTTGCCGGCCAGCATGGCGGTGCGGGCCATCGGCGCGACGGCGTTGGCGCGCACGCCGTAGCGGCCGAGCTCCAGGGCCGCGTTGACGGCCTGGATGGCGAGACCGGCCTTGGCGGCGGAGTAGTTCCACTGGCCGACGTTGCCGTGCAGGCCGGCGGAGGAGGTGGTGTTGACGATCGAGCGGTCGGTGGTGGTGCCGGCCTTGGCACGCTCGCGCCACAGCCGGGCCGCGGCCCGGGTCACCGAGAAGGCGCCCTTCAGGTGGACGTCGAGGACGAGGTCGAACTGCTCCTCGGTCATGTTCCACACCATGGCGTCGCGGACCACGCCCGCGTTGTTCACCACGACGTGCAGGTCGCCGAACGCCTCCACGGCGGCGGCCACCAGCCGCTCGCCGAGGGCCATGTCCGCGACGCTGCCCTCCACGGCGACGGCCTCTCCGCCGGCCTCGACGATCTCCTCGACGACGGCCTTGGGGTCGTTCAGGTCGTTCACCACGACCTTCGCGCCCTCCGCGGCGAGGAGGAGCGCGTGCTCACGGCCCAGGCCGCCGCCGGCGCCGGTGACCAGTGCCACGCGGCCTTCCAGGTGTCCCATGTGACTGCTCGCTTTCTAGCGGTGTACGAGGATTCTGTGCTGATGGGAGGGTCTGTTCCGCCCTTATCGCGGGTCGTGCCGCCGTAGTGCCGTCTCCTGGGCCACCGAGGCGACCAGCGTGCCGTCGCGCGTCCAGAAGTCACCCGTGTTGAAGCCGCGGCCGTCGCCCGCGGACGGGCTCCGCTGGGCGAAGAGCAGCCACTCGTCGGCCCTGACCGGCCGGTGGAACCAGATCGCGTGGTCGAGCGAGGCGAGGGACACCGTCGACGGGCCGGTCCGCAGGGGGTAGAGCGTTTCGAAGTCCAGCGCCGCCGTCGGTCCCAGACTGAGGTCCGAGAGGTACGTGAGGGCGCAGGCGTGCAGCAGCGGTTCGTCCGGCAGGGGCCGCAGCGCCCGGAACCACACGTTCTGCCGGGTCCCCCGCCGCCCCCCGCCGGGTGGGCCCGGTACGACGCGCATCGACACCACCTGTGCGTGCCCCGCCTCGCGGTGCTGCTCCGGGCTGCGGGCGGCCCACGCCTCGAAGGCGTCCGGCACGTCCTCGGGCGGCGGCACCACCGGCATGGCCGGAGCGCGCTCCACCCCCTCCGCGTCGGGCCGCTTGAAGGAGGCCGACAGGGTGAAGACCACCTCGCCGTTCTGGATCGCGGTGACCCGGCGGGAGCTGTACCGGCCTCCGTCGCGCAGCCGCTCGACCTCGTACGCGAGGGGGTCGCGCAGGCCGCCGGGGCGGACGAAGTACCCGTGGAGGGAGTGGACCGGCCGGCCGGCTTCGACCGTGTGCCCCGCCGCCGCCAGCGACTGGGCGACGACCTGGCCGCCGAACGCCTGCCCGGGCACGCCGGCGTGGCACCAGCCGAGGAACCGGTCGGCCTCCGTCCGCTCCAGGCGGAGGAAGTCGGCCAGATCGGGGGAGGGCGAGGGCGGCGCGGCCCCGGCGGGCGCGCGGACGTCCTCGGCGGACCTGCTTCGGTACACGGCACGAGACCCTTCGTTCGTCGGGGAGTACCTCCCGGACGCCATCAAGTTAATCGCGACTAGATCTGATGTCCATCCCTGTGTCGGCAGGGAATCTCGCCTCCGGGTGGTGGCCGTGCGGGAGGGCGGGCTGTGCGGGCCGGGTGCCGCCCAAGGTGGGAAAGGTAGGGAAAACCGCAGGTGGAATGGGGTTCGCCGAGGATTCGATCATCCCCGGGAGGGCGGCCTCGCCGGTGGTGCGCCACTTCGCCGCCGGTGGAGGCCGCTTGCCTCGATGTTCCGCCGGTGGTGCGTACGGAGGGTCGGCGCCGGCCTGTCGCGGAGCCGCCCGGTGGCTGCTCCCTAGGCTTCGAGTTGCCTGATCAACCCCGTGATCACGGGGATCTGCGGTGTCGCGGGGCGGCGCGCCCGGCGGATCGGGGTGGCGGTGCGCGACGTTCGGGGAGCCTGGACAGTGTGGCTAATTTAAATTAACTTCACTTCGCCCAGGCCCGTTCGCCGGGCCGCGAGAAAGGACGACGGACGTGCGTCGCACCGTGTTCAGCAAGGACCACGAGGCCTTCCGCGGCATGCTCCGCGACTTCATCGCCAAGGAGGTCGTCCCGCACTACCCCGACTGGGAACGTGACGGCCGCGTGCCCCGCGAGCTCTACCGCAAGCTGGGCGACCTCGGCGTCCTGGGCATCCAGGTCCCCGAGGAGTACGGCGGCGGAGGGGTGACCGACTTCCGGTACGAGGCGGTGCTCCGCGAGGAGATCGCCCGGGCCGGCGTCACCTTCGGCGCGCACGCGGTGCACACCTGCCTGGTCCTGCCCTACCTGCTGGAGTTCGGCAGCGAGGAGCAGAAGCGGCGCTGGCTGCCCGGCTTCATGTCCGGCGAGATGATGACCGCCATCGCCATGACCGAGCCGGGCACCGGCTCCGACCTGGCCGCCATCAGGACCACGGCCCGGCTCACCGACGACGGCACCCACTACGTCCTCAACGGCGCCAAGACCTTCATCACCGGCGGCGCCCAGGCCGACCTGGTCCTGGTGGTGGCCCGTACGTCCCCGTACGACCCCGAGGACCGCCGGGCGGGCCTGTCCATCCTGTGCGTGGACGCCTCGTCCCCCGGTTACGCGGTCGGCCGCAAGCTGGAGAAGATCGGCCTGCGCAGCCAGGACACCGCCGAGCTGTCCTTCACCGACGTCCTGGTCCCGGCCGGGAACCTGCTCGGGACGGAGGGCGAGGGCTTCGCCTACCTCACCCACAACCTCGCCGTCGAGCGGCTCGGCGCGGCCCTCGGCGGCTGCGCCACCGCCGCGGCGGCGGTGGACTTCGCGACGGAGTACGTCCGGGAGCGCACCGTCTTCGGACAGCCGGTGGCGGCGTTCCAGAACACGAAGTTCGTCCTGGCCGAGTGCGCCGCCGAGGTCGAGGCCGCCCGCGCGATGGCCGACCGGGCCCTCGAACTGCACGCCTCCGGGGGCCTGACGGCCGCCGACGCGGCCAAGGTCAAGCTCTTCTGCACCGAGACGGCCGGCCGCGTGATCGACCGGTGCCTCCAGCTGCACGGCGGCTACGGCTACATGCTGGAGTACCCCGTCGCCCGTCTCTACGCGGACACCCGCGTCACCCGCATCTACGCCGGGACCAGCGAGGTCCTGAAGACCATCATCGCCAAGGACCTCGGCCTGTAGGTCCCCGCACACGTCAAGCAAGGAGTAGCCATGCGCGACGCAGTCATCGTCGACGCCGTCCGTACCGCGGTCGGCAAGCGCAACGGATCGCTGTCGAGGCTGCACTCGGCCTCCGTCTCCGCCCACGTCCTCAAGGCCCTCGCCGAGCGCACCGGCCTCGACCCGGCCCTCGTCGACGACGTCATCTGGGGCTGCGCCGCCCCGGTGGGCATGCAGACCGGGTGCATCGGCCGGTCCGCGGTGCTCGCGGCCGGCTGGCCCGAGTCCGTCCCCGGCGTCACCATCGACCGGCAGTGCGGCTCGTCCCAGCAGGCCGTCCACTTCGCCGCCATGGGCGTCGTCTCCGGCCAGTACGACGTCGCCGTCGCCGGCGGCATCGAGATGATGAGCGCCGTCCCGCCGAGCCTCACCGGCCTCGGCGGCGAGTACGGCGAGCCGCACGGCCCCGACGTCTGGGACCGCTACGACGGCGTCCGCTTCCACCAGGGCATGGGCGCGCAGATGATCGCCGACGAGTACGGCATCACCCGTACCGAGATGGACCGGCACGGCCTGGACTCCCACGAGCGGGCCGCCCGGGCGATCGACGAGGGCCGTTTCAAGGGCCAGATCACGCCGCTCACGGTCACCGGCGAGGACGGGGCGGAGTACGTCTTCGACACCGACGAGGGCGTCCGGCGCGGTTCCACCCCGGAGAAGATGGCCGCGCTGAAGCCCGCCTTCGGCGAGGGCGGCTCCATCACGGCCGGCAACGCCTCCCAGATCTCCGACGGCGCCGGAGCGCTGCTGATCACGACGAGCGAGTTCGCCCGGGCGCAGGGATGGGTCCCGATGGCCCGCATCCACACCGCCGTCGTCGCGGGCACCGACCCCGTCACCATGCTGAAGGGGCCCATCCCCGCCACGGCCAAGGCGCTGAAGAAGGCCGGACTGACCCTGGACGACATCGGCGTCTACGAGATCAACGAGGCGTTCGCCTCGGTGACCCTGGCCTGGCTCCGGGAGACCGGCGCCGACTACGCGCGGATGAACCCCAACGGCGGCGCCATGGCGATCGGCCACCCGATCGGCGGCTCCGGCGCCCGCATCATGACCACCCTCGTCCACCACATGCGCGACCAGGGCATCCGCTACGGCCTCCAGTCGATGTGCGAGGGCGGCGGCATGGCCAACGCCACCATCCTCGAACTGCTGTAGCCGACGGTCCCCCCCCGAGCCCGAAGCCCCCGTCCATCGACGGGGGCTTGCGCGTACCGGCCCGAGGGGACGCGAAGGCGCCCCGCCGGCCTCCTCGGAGCGGCCGGCGGGGCGCCTTCGCAGATCAGCGGCTGCCCGCGTCCACGGTCAGCACCTGGCCCGAGACGTAATCGGAGTCCCGCGTGCAGAAGAGGTACACGGCGCCGGCGGCCTCGGCCGGGGTGCCCGGGCGCCCCAACGGGTTCGTCCGCTTGACGGCATCCATCGCGGCCTGGCTGACGCCCACCTTGATCCGGCGTCCCTCGATCTCCACCGTGGTGTCGCCGTCGGTCGCGACGGCCTCGGTCATCCGCGTGATGATGAACCCGAAGGCCACGGCGTTGACGTTGACCTTGTAGCGGCCCCACTCCTTGGCCAGGGTCTTGGTCATGCCGATGACGCCCGCCTTCGCCGAGGCGTAGTTGACCTGGCCGGCGTTGCCGTAGACGCCGGACACCGAGGACACGTTGACCACCTTGCGGTGGTACGGGGTCGGGTTGGCCCTGATGTAGGGCTGCGCGGCGCGCAGGATCCGGAACGGCGCCTTGAGGTGGACGTCGAGGATGGCGTCCCACTGCTCGTCGGTCATCTTCTGGATGACGGTGTCCCAGGTGTAGCCGGCGTTGTTGACGATGATGTCGAGCCCGCCGAAGGCGTCGACGGCGGTGCTCACGAACCGCTCGGCGAAGCCCTCGTCCACGACCGAGCCCACGCAGGCGACGGCCTGGCCGCCGGCGGCGGTGATGTCGGCGACGGTCCCGTCGGCGGGCTCCTTGTCGAGGTCGTTGACGACCACGCGGGCGCCTTCGGAGGCGAGCTTGAGGGCGATCTCGCGGCCGATGCCGCGGCCGGAGCCGGAGACGAGGGCGACCTTGCCGTCCAGGGTTCCCATGCTTCTTTCCTTACGGGTGTCAGTGGGCGGTGACGACCGCGGAGCCCTGGAGGGTCACGGTGCCGTCGGGGAGGGTGACCGCGAGGTCGAGGTGGGCGAGGCCGTCCTCGACCCGGGCGACCGCGCCGGTGCAGGTGGGGCGGCTGTTGACGGGTGTGATCGCGGAGAAGCGCACCTCGTAGGACTTCAGCCGCTCCTGGGGGAACCGGTCGGTGAGGAGCCGGCCCAGGTAGGCCATGGAGAGCATGCCGTGGGCGAAGACGTCGGGGATGCCGACGGCCTTGCAGGCGTCGATGTCGATGTGCACCGGGTTGTGGTCGCCGGAGGCTCCCGCGTACAGGGCGAGCGTGGTGCGGGTGATCTTCGGGCACTCGAGGGTGAGGGTGTCGCCCGGGTTCAGGGTGGTCGGCATTACTGGCCCGCCTTCGGGTCGCGCACGACGATGGTGCTGGTGAGGGTGGCGATCGGGGTCTCGCCGCGGGAGACGTGGGTGGCGCGGACGATGAACTCCAGCGCGCCGCCCTTCTTGCTGTAGACGTCCTCGACCTCGGTCCAGTACGTCAGCGTGTCCCCGGCGTAGGCCGGGCTGTGGTACTCGAACTTCTGTCCGCCGTGCAGGATCGTGCGGATGTCGATGCCCAGATCGGTGATCCAGGCGCTGCGCGCGGGGTTGTCCATCTCCAGGCAGAAGAAGAACGTGGGCGGCACCGGCAGGTCGCGGTGGCCGGCGGCCTTCGCGGCCTCGACGTCCGTGTAGACCGGGTCGTTCTGACCGGTGGCCTGGGCGAAGAAGCGGAGCCGGCCGCGTTCGGCCTGGGTGGTGAACTCCGCGGTGCGGGTGCCGATGAGGGCGGGGTCGACGGGCATGTTCAGGAGACCTTCTCGAAGAGGGTGACGACGCCGGCGGTGCCGAGGCCCAGGTTGTGCTGGAGGCCGAGGGTCACGCCCTCGACCTGACGGGCCCCGGCCTCGCCGCGCAGCTGCCAGGTGAGCTCGGCGGTCTGGGCCAGGCCGGTGGCGCCGAGCGGGTGGCCCTTGGAGAGCAGGCCGCCCGAGGGGTTGGTGACGACGCGGCCGCCGTAGGTGTTGTCGCCGTCGAGGACGAACTTCTCGGCGCCGCCCTCCTCGCACAGCCCGAGGCCCTCGTAGGAGAGGACCTCGTTGACGGTGAAGCAGTCGTGCAGTTCGACGACCCCGATGTCGCGGGGGTCGACGCCGGCCTTCTCGTAGACCTCGGCCGCCGCGGCCCGGGTGACGTCCGTGCCCACGAGCGACATGGCGCTACCCCGGTCGAAGACGTCGTCCGCGTCGGACCGCAGCGTCTGGGCGGCGATCGCCACCCGGGGCGCGATGCCGTGGGCGCGGGCGAAGTCCTCCGAGCAGACGATCGCCGCCGCCGCGCCGCAGGTCGGCGGGCAGCACTGCAGCCTGGTCAGGACGCCGGCCACCGTCGGCGAGCCGAGGACGTCGTCCACGCCGATGGGGTCGCGGAAGACCGCGTACGGGTTGTTCGCGGCGTGCGCGCGGGCCTTGACGGAGACCAGGGCGAGGGTCTCCGCCTTCATCCCGTACGCCGCCATGTACTCGGCTCCGGCGGCGGCGAAGTACTGGGGCGTCATCGGCAGCCCGGGGTGCACGGCGTAGACGTCCTTGAGCGCCGTGGCGAAGTCGGTGAGCGGGGTCGGCCGGTCGGTCCACTTGGCCCCGAGGGCCCCGGGAGGCATCTGCTCGAAGCCGACCGCCAGCGCGCAGTCGGTGGCGCCGCTCTCGACCGCCTGGCGCGCCAGCCACAGCGCGGACGAGCCGGAGGCGCAGTTGTTGTTGACGTTGATCACCGGAACGCGCGTCTTGCCGAACCCGTACACGACGCGCTGCCCACAGGTCGAATCGCCGTACACATAGCCCGCGTAGACCTGCTGGACCCGATCGTAGGGGAGGTCGGCGTCGGCCAGGGCCGATCTGACCGCCTCCGCCCCCATGACGTCGTATGTCTGAGCGGCGCTGGGTTTCGCGAAGGGGACCATGCCCACCCCTGCCACCAGCACTCTGCGGCTCATGAAGCCTCCTCTGTCGTGGCTAATCGCCATTCACTTTCGGCCTCGACCGGGAGCCGCGTCAAGGTCTGGGGGGTGATGAGGTGGCGAGCGTGCCCTGAAAGGTCTATGTGATCGATGATTAGGGCTGCCAAGAAGGTCTGTGGCAGGCAAAACCTCCGCACAGCCTTGACAGGATCGGCAAGAAGTTAACTATGGTTTGAATCGAAGAAGCGATCGGATGGGGCGGCGGCGCCTCACCCGTGCATCCAGGGAGAACCCATGGCCGACAGCACCGCAGCGCCCTCGTTCCCGATGGAACGGGCCGCCAGATGCCCCTTCGACCCGCCGCCGGCCCTGCGCGAGCGGCAGCGCACGGAGCCGATCGGCCGGGTGCGCATCTGGGACGGCAGCGAGCCCTGGCTGGTCACCCGGCACGAGGACATCCGTGCCGTGCTCAGCCACCCGGCGATCAGCTCCGACACCGACAACCCGGGCTACCCGCACCAGTCGGCCGCCATCCAGGCCCGCCGCAAGCGCGCCAAGAGCTTCTTCACCAGCGACGGCTCCGTGGAGCACGACGAGCCGCGCCGCGTCCTCGCCCGCGACTTCACCGCCAAGCGCACCCAGGCCCTCAAGGGCCACATCCAGGAGGTCGTCGACCGGCTCATCGACGACATGCTGGCCGGTCCGAAGCCCGTCGACCTGGTGGAGGCGTTCGCCCTGCCGGTTCCCTCGCTGATGATCTGCGAACTGCTCGGCGTGCCCTACGCCGAACAGGAGAGCTTCCACGGCCTCACCAAGGCCTTCGTCGACCGGGCGTCCACCCCCGAGGACACCCTGGCCGCCGCCGACACGATGCTCGCCCTGCTCGGCGACCTCATCGAGAAGAAGGTCACCGAACCCGCGGACGACCTCCTCAGCCGGCTCGCCCAGGAGCAGCTGAAGCCCGGCGTCCGGACCCGGGACGAACTGGCGAAGATGGCGCTGCTCCTGCTCACCGCCGGACACGAGACCTCGGCCAACATGATCGCCCTGGGCACGGCGGCCCTGCTCACCCACCCCGAGCAGCTCGCGAAGGTCCGCGACGGGGACGCCGCGCTGGTCGCCGGCGCCGTCGAGGAACTGCTCCGCTACCTCACCGTCGTCCACAGCGGTCTGCGCCGCGTGGCCGGCGAGGACATGGAGATCGGCGGGCAGCTCATCCGCAAGGGCGAGGGGATCATCCTCTCCGCCGACGCGGGCAACCGCGACCCGGACGCCTTCGAGACCGCGTCCACGCTGCCCGCCGACGAACTGGACGTCACCCGGCCCGCCCGCCACCACCTGGCGTTCAGCTTCGGCGTCCACCAGTGCCTGGGACAGCAGCTCGCCCGCGTCGAGCTCCAGGTCGTCTTCGGCACGCTCTTCCGCCGCATCCCCACCCTGGCCCTCGCCCAGCCCCTGGACGAGGTGCCCTTCAAGCACGACATGTCGATCTACGGAGCCCACTCGCTCCTGGTGACCTGGTAAGACCGAGAGGACTCCCACCCATGAAGATCCACATCGACGAGGCCAAGTGCGTCGGCGGCGGGCAGTGCGTGGTCGCCGCACCCGACGTCTTCGACCAGCGCGACGAGGACGGCGTGGCCTTCCTGCTGATCGAGGACCCCGGGCCGGAGCAGCACGCCGCGGTCCGCGAGGCCGCCCTGCTCTGTCCCGCCCTGGCCATCGAGGTGGACGAGCGATGACCTCGCCGACGCCCTCCCGGATCGTGGTCGTCGGCGCCTCGGCGGCCGGCCTGACCGCGGCCGAGACCCTGCGCCGCGAGGGCTTCACCGGCCGCCTCACGCTCGTCGGCGAGGAGCGGCACGCGCCGTACGACCGGCCCCCGCTCTCCAAGCAGGTCCTCAAGGGCGACTGGGAACCCGACCGCCTCGCCCTCCGCCCCCCGCGGGCGACCGAGGCCCTGGACGCCGCGTGGCTGCTCGGCCGCAGGGCCGTCGCCCTGGACGTGGGGGGCCGCGGCGTGGAGCTGTCGGACGGCACGCGGCTCCCGTACGACGGACTGGTCATCGCCACCGGCGTACGCCCGCGCCGCCTGCCGTTCGCGCACGAGCTCTCCGGCGTGCACGTGCTGCGGGACCTGGAGGACGCCCTGGCGCTCCGCGACGCCCTGTCGTCCACTCCGTCCGTGGTCGTCGTGGGCGCGGGCTTCCTCGGGGCCGAGGCCGCCGCGGTGGCCCGGGAGCTCGGCTGCGCCGTCACCCTCGTCGACCCGCTCGACGCCCCGATGGTCCGCCAGCTGGGCCCCGTCGTCGCCGCCCGGGTCGCGGCGCTGCACCGGGAGCACGGCGTCGACCTGCGCTGCGGGACCGGCGTGGCGGGCTTCACCGACGACCGCGGCAGGGTCGCCGGGGTGCGCCTGTCCGACGGGACCGAGGTCCGCGCCGAGGTCGTCCTCGTCGCGATCGGCTCCGCGCCCGCCGTCGACTGGCTCGCCGGCAGCGGACTCCCGCTCGGCGACGGCGTCCTCTGCGACGAGTTCTGCCAGGCCGCGCCCGGCGTCGTCGCCGCCGGCGACGTCGCCTCCTGGCTCCACCCGGTCCACGGCCGGATCCGCGTGGAGCACCGGATGAACGCCACGGAACAGGGCATGGCCGCCGCGCGGACCCTGCTCGGGCAGCGGGTGCCGTTCGCACCCGTGCCGTACTTCTGGACCGACCAGTACGACGTCAAGATCCAGGCGTACGGCCGCCCCTCCCAGGACGCCGACTTCGCCGTGACCACCGGCGACCCCGCCGAGGGTCCCTTCGCCGGCGTCTACGGCGAGGACGGCCGGACCACGGCCGCGGTCACCTGGAACATGCCGCGCGAGGCCCGCGCCCTGCGCGCCCGGGTCGTCGAGCGCGCCCCGTGGCCGCTCCCCGCCGCGGCGACGCGGGGCTGAACGCCCGCCGCCCGTCCGCCCCACGCCCTCCGAGCAGAAGGACACCCCATGACGGACACCGTCGTCTTCACCGTGGCCGATGGCGTCGCCACCATCGCGATGAACCGCCCCGAGCGCCGCAACTCCTTCACGGTCGAGATGGCCGACGGCCTGCTCGACTCCCTGGAGCGGGCCGAGAACGACCCGGCGGTGCGCGCCGTCGTCCTCACCAGCACCGGCGCCCACTGGGGCGTCGGCCGGGACAACGCCGACACCGCCCCGCCGCCGTACCCGCCGGGCGACCACCTCAAGGGCCGCACCTCCCTGCTGCGCTACACCCGCCTGGTCCACTTCCTGTACGACATGAACACGCCGACCATCGCGGAGCTCCGCGGCGGCATCGCCGGAGCGCACATGTCCTTCGCGATGGGCTGCGACTTCCGGTACGCCGACACCACCGCCGTGCTCAGCACCGCCTTCGTCAAGGTCGCCTTCGCCGGCGACCTCGGGTCCTGCTGGCACCTCACCCGGCTGGTGGGCCCCGCGAAGGCCAAGGAACTGATGCTGCTCTCGCCCAAGCTGAGGGGCCGTGAGATCGCCGACTGGGGGCTGGTCAACGCGGTGCTGCCGCCGGACGAGCTCTCGGCGGCGGTCCGCGACACGGCGGAGCGGCTCGCCGCCCTCTCCCCGAACGCCGTCGCGCTCACCCGGCGCAACCTCCAGGCCGCGCAGACCCTCTCGCTCGGCGACTACCTCCCCCTGGAGGCGGAGACCTACGCGCAGTGCGCCGCGTCCCCCGACGCCGAGGAGGCGCGCCGGGCGTTCGTCGAGAAGCGCGCCCCCCGCTTCGGCGCGACCGCCTGACCACCGGCCCCCCGCCCGACGCCGTCCCGGCCGGGCGCGGGGCCGGACCCCACCGGAACGAGGAACCCCACCATGAACCCCCCGACCCCGGCCCTCGACACCGACGGCCCGCTGACCGGCGTACGCGTCCTGGAACTGGGCGGCATCGGCCCCGGCCCGTACGCGGCCATGCTCCTCGGCGACCTCGGCGCGGACGTCATCCGCGTCGACCGCCCGCAGGACGACGGGCAGGACAACCCCGCCCCCGTCCTGCACCGCGGGCGCCGCTCCCTCACCCTCGACCTCAAGCACCCGGACAGCACCGCGATCGTGCTCGACCTCGCCGCCGAGTCGGACGTGGTCGTCGAGGGGTTCCGGCCCGGCGTCGCCGAACGGCTCGGCGTCGGCCCGGACACCCTGCTGGCCCGCAACCCGGCCCTCGTCTACGGCCGGATGACCGGCTGGGGCCAGGACGGCCCGCTGGCGAAGGAGCCGGGCCACGACATCAACTTCATCGCCCTCACCGGCGCCCTGCACGCCATCGGCCCGGCGGACACCCCGACCGTCCCGCTCAACCTCGTCGGCGACATGGGCGGCGGCCTGCTCCTCGCCTTCGGCGCGGTCAGCGCCCTGCTCAACGCCCGCGCCACCGGCCGCGGCCAGGTCGTCGACGCCGCCATGACCGACGCCTCGGCCTCGCTCCTCGCCATGGTGCACGGCTTCCTCGTCCAGGGCCGCTGGCAGGACGCCCGCGCCTCCAACAACATCGACGGAAGCCGCCCCTGGTACGGCGTCTACCGCTGCGCCGACGACCGCCACGTCGCCCTGGGCGTCGGCGACCGGCGGTCGTACGCCGCCCTCCTGGAGGGGCTCGGGCTCGCGGACGACCCCCTCTTCGCCGACCGGCACGACCGCACGGCCTGGCCGGCGATGCGCGCCGCCCTCGCCGCGGCCTTCGCGGGGCGTGAACGCGACGAGTGGGCCTCTGTCTTCGAGGGGCGGGGCGCCTGCGTCACCCCCGTCCTCTCCCTCGGCGAGGCCCCGCACCACCCGCACAACGCGGCCCGCGGCACCTTCCGCACGGGCGCGCACGGAGGGATCGAGCCCGCCCCCGTCCCCCGCTTCTCCGCCACCCCCGCCGCCGCACCGGAGCCCGCCCCGGTCGTCGGCGCCCACACCGACGAGGTCCTCGCCCAGATCGGCCTCGGTCCCGAGGCGATCACCGCCCTGCGCGCCGGGGGCGTCGTCGGCTGACGGGCCCGGCGCACCCGCCGTACCCCCCATCCACCCATGTCGGGAGACCCCATGCAGGAGACCCAGCACCCCCGCAGGACGGCCCTGGTGACCGGCGCCGCGCGCGGCATCGGCAGGGCGATCGCCCTGGAACTCGCCCGCGACGGGCACGACGTGGCCGTCGTCGACCTCGACTTCGACGGCTTCCGCGCCTTCGAGGACGACCAGACGGAGACCGTCGTCGCCGAACTGGAGGCCGCGGGCGCGCGGGTCGTCGCCGCCCGGGCGTCCACCACCGACGCCGCCGCGATGGCGGACGTCGTCGCCCGCGTCACCGAGGAGTGGGGCGCGCTCAACGCCCTGGTCTGCAACGCCGGCGGCGGCTCCGGCCCCCTGGACGGCAACCGCGGTTCCGCCGTCGACCTGGACCAGCTCGACGAGGTCATGCGGCGCAACCTCTACGGCACCGTCACCACGGTGCAGGCCGCCCTGCCCGCTCTGATCGGCGCCGACCGGCCGTCCATCGTGACGATGGGCTCGGTGACCGGCGTCAAGCCCAACGAGACGGGCACCTACGCCCACTACGGCATCAGCAAGGCCGCCGTCATGCACTACACCCGCTACCTCGCCGCCGACCTCGCGCCCCGCGGCGTCCGCGCCAACTGCGTCGCGCCCGGCCCCGTCGCCACCGGCCGCCTGCGGATGCGGGCCCGGGAGATCGGGGAGCGCGACGCCCGCCGCGCCGAGGCCCTCATGGCGAGCGTCGGCAGCGAGACCGACGTGGCCCGCGCCGTCCGCTACCTCGCCTCGCCCGAGTCGCAGTCCATGTCCGGGCACGTCCTCCACCTGTACCGCTGAGCGGCCGCGTCCGGCCCGGCCGCCGGAAGACGGGCCGGGCCGATACGATGCGAGCTTCGACGTGAGGGAAGAGAAGAGTGGAGAAGGCGACCGCGATGACCGAAGCCCGGCCCAGGACCACGCGCCCCCGGGACCGGAAGCAGCAGATCATCGCTGCCGCCTCCGAGCAGTTCCGCGCGTCCGGGTTCCACAACGTCGGGATCTCCGACATCGCCGAGGCGGTCGGCATCTCGGGACCGGCCCTCTACCGGCACTTCCGGGGCAAGCAGGAGCTCCTCTACGCCACCCTGGTCGACGCGATCGACAAGAACACCGCCGCCTTCCAGGGCGACCACGGCGACCTGTCCGGCATGCTCGACGCCGTCGCCGCGCCCATGCTGGAGCGGCGGCACGCCGGCGTGCTGTGGGAGCGCGAGCTCACGCACCTGCCGCGGGAACAGCGCCGCGAGCTGCGCGCCCGGTACGTCGCCACCATAGAGCCGCTGCGGGCCGCGATCGCCGCCTCCCGGCCGGACCTCCCGCCCGTCGGCGTGGAACTGCTGCTCAGGGCGGTCATCGCCGTCTTCGCGACGATGAGCCAGCACGTCGGGAAGGTCGAGCCCGCGCGGGTCAGGCGGCTGATGACGGACGTCGCCGCGGCCGTCTGCGGCTTCGACGGGCTGGCGGCACTCGTCGCGGACACGGGGGCGGAGGGCACGCGGCCGGTGGCACGCGGCCGGCTCCTGCCGGTGTCGCGGCGGGAGGCGGTCCTCACCGTCGCCACCCGGCTCTTCGCCGAGCGCGGCTACGAGGCCGTCGGCATGGAGGACATCGCCACCGCCGCCGCCGGCATGGCGGGTCCGAGCCTCTACCACCACTTCGCCGGCAAGTCGGCGATCCTCGTCGCGGCGCTCACGCGCTGCCTGGAGGCGATGCTCTTCGACCTGTCGGCGGCGCTGGAGTACGCGGAGGAGCCGGGGGAGGCGCTGGACGCGGCGCTGGGCTCCTTCGTGCGGATCAGCCTCCAGCACGGCGACGCCATGCGGGCGCTCCTCCACGAGATCGTCAACGTCCCCGCCGAAGAGCGCCAGAACGTCCGCAGGATGCAGCACGACTACGTGGCGGAGTGGACGGCCCTGGTCACCGGGCACCGGCCGGAGCTCTCCGCGCCGGAGGCGGAGCTGCTGGTGCACGCCGCGCACAGCCTCGTGAACACGCTGAGCCGCGACGGCGAGATCTGGACGAGGGCGGCCCGGCGCGACGAGATCGTCGCCCTGGGACGCGTCGTGCTGGGTCTGCCCTCCGGCGGGTCGCCCGCCGTCTGACACGCCTGCCCGACGAGAGGGCCGCCTTCCTCGACGGAGGCGGCCCTCTCGCGCATGCCCGCCTCCGGAGTGTGAAGTGATCGGCGATTCGCCCGATACCAGTGAAATGGCGTGGTGAGCGGATCTAAGTGAATCGTGGATAGACGTAAGCCTTGTGTCGGGGAAATTCAGGTGGTTCACTCCTGCCCAGCGGCGGACCTGTGACGCGCATCTCAGCGAGGGTCCCGAGCCGCGCTTCCCGCCTGGGCGCACCGGCCCACGGCACCCACCCCGCTCCCGTGAGGAAGGCCGCCCATGGCTGTCGACCGCATGACCTCCCCGCCGCCCGTCGGCACCCCCCGCCCCCCGTCCGCGCGCCGGGCCTGGCTCGTCGTGGCGGCGCTCTTCGTGTTCATGCTCCTGAACTACGCCGACAAGGCCGTCGTCGGCCTCGTGGGCGTCGACCTGCTCCGCGACCTCGACATCGACGAGAGCGAGTTCGGCCTGGTGCAGAGCGCCTTCTTCTGGCCCTACGCGGCCGGCGCCGTCATCGGCAGCCTGCTCGTCGGCCGGGTCCGGGCCCGCTGGCTGCTCAGCGGCGTCGCCGCCCTGTGGGTCCTGAGCCTCCTCCCCATGGTGTGGAGCTCCAGCTTCACCGTCCTGCTGGTCTCCCGGGTCCTCCTCGGCTTCGCCGAGGGGCCGGCCGTGGCGATGGCCTTCAGCGTCGCCCACAGCTGGTTCCCCGCCGAACGGCGCGCGCTGCCGTCCTCGTTCATCGCCTCCGGCGCCTCGGCGGGCCCGCTGGTCGCGGCCCCGGTCATCACCGCGGTGGTCTCCCGCTCCGACTGGCACGCCGCCTTCGCGGTGACGGCGCTCGCCGGCCTCGTCTGGGTGGCGTGCTGGCTGCTGATCGGGCGTGACGGCCCCGAGGAGGTCGGCCACGAGGGGACACCGGCCGCGCGGCTGCCCGAGCACGTCCCGTACCGCCGCCTGCTGACCTCGCCCACGATCGTGGGGCTCACCGTGCTCTTCCTCGTCGCCTACGCCAGCGCCGCCGTGAAGATCACCTGGCTCCCGCTGGCCCTGCGGCAGGGCCTCGGCTACGACGCCGGGGACGCCGGCTGGGTGATCTCGCTGACGTACCTCGCCACCGCCGTGCTGATGGTCGTCTCCGGCTTCGTCTCGCGGACGCTCACCCGGCGGGGTGCGAGCCTGCGCGTCGCCCGCGGTCTGCTCTCCTGCGGACTGGTGGCGGTCGGCGGCCTGTTCGTCATGGCGTGGCCACAGCTCGGCCGCGGGCCGGCGCAGATCGCCGCGCTCGCCGTCGGGACGTCGCTGGTCGTCGCGGCACAGGGCGCGTCCTTCGCGATGGTCTCGGACGTCGTGCCGGCCCGGCAGCGCGGCACCGTGCTCGGCGTGATGACCGGCTGCTACAGCCTGGGCGGCGTGCTGGCCCCGCTGGCCCTGGGGCGCCTGGTCGACGGCGCGGAGAGTCCCCTCGCCGGCTACCGGACCGGGTTCGCCGTCCTCGGCGTCGTCCTGCTCCTCGGCGCGGCCGTCGCCGCCTGGCTCATCCGGCCCGAGCGGGACGTCGCGGCGTTCGCCGCGGCCGCCCCGAAGAAGTCCTCCATTGACGGCTAGGTTAATCACCATTAGCCTCGATGGAGAGATAGAGACCCTCAAAGTCGAGCCTGATCCCGCAGTAAGTTTACGATGAATCGGTCGTCGCCACGGTTGATCGGCTCGGCGCAGCTTCTGGAAGAGGACTGCATGAACGCCACCGAGCGCTACTCCGGATACGAGCACCTGAGGTTCCACCACGAGGGCCACGTCCTCACCGTGCAGCTCCACCGCCCGGAGAACTACAACGCGGTCAACCTCGCGCTCCACGCCGAACTGGCCCGCGTCTTCGCGGAGATCCGCAAGGACGACGCCGTGCGGGCCGTGGTCCTCACCGGGGCCGGGAAGGCGTTCTCCGCGGGCGGCAACGTCCTCAAGGGCGAGCGGCCCAAGGCCGGCCCCGTCCTCGACGCCTTCTTCAAGGACGCCCGCAAGATCGTCACCGACCTCCTCGAAGTCCCCCAGCCGGTCATCGCCGCCGTCAACGGCCCCGCCGTCGGCCTGGGCGCCACCCTCACCCTGCTCTGCGACATCACCCTCATGTCCAGCACCGCGATCATCTCCGACCCGCACGTCACCGTCGGCGTCGTCGCCGGTGACGGCGGACTGATCGCCTGGCCCTGGCTGGTGGGCATGGGCCGGGCCAAGGAGTACCTGCTGACCGGCGACAAGCTCACGGCCGCCGAGGCCGAGCGGATCGGCCTGGTGAACCGCGTCGTCGAGCACGACCGGCTCCTGGAGGAGGCCCAGGCGCTGGCGGCGCGCATCGCCGCCGGCCCGGTCCGCGCCGTCCAGGGCACCAAGCAGGCGCTCAACCGGATCTGGCTCGACACCGCCAACCTCACGCTCGACGCGGCCCTCGCCGCCGAGAAGGAGTGCTTCGCGTCCGGCGACCACGCCCGCGCCGTGGAGGACTTCCGGAAGGCGTACGAGGAAGCGAAGGCGGCCAAGGCCGCGCAGGCCGCGGTCGGCGCGTCCGCCTGACGCGCCCCGCGCACCCACGCAGAGGAAGAACTCACGTGCCCGACTTGATGACCCCCGAACAGGTCGCGGAGGCGAACAGCCTCTGCGAGGTCTTCCAGGCCACGGTCGCCGCCGGCCCCGAAGCGATCGCGCTGCGCTCCTCGGACGGCTCCGTCTCCCTGACCTGGCGACAGTACGACGACAGGGTGCGCCGCATCGCCGCGGGACTCGCCGCCCTGGGCGTCGGCCGCGGCGACACCGTGGCGCTCATGCTCACCAACCGTCCCGAGTTCCACCTGGTCGACGCCGCCGTGATGCACCTCGGAGCCGCGTCGTTCTCCGTCTACAACACCTACCCGGCCGACCAGATCGCCCATCTGTTCTCCGTCGCCGGGAACGGCGTCGTCGTCACCGAGGAGCAGTTCCTCGACCGGGTCCGCGAGGCCGGCGAGCGGACCGGCGTCACCACCGTCGTCTGCGTCGACGCGGCCCCGGAGGGCACCCTCGGCCTCCCCGGCCTCGAAGGCCGCGCCGCGCCGGACTTCGACTTCGACGCCGCCTGGCGGGCCGTCACCCGCGACGACCTGCTCACCCTCATCTTCACCTCCGGCACCACCGGCGCGCCCAAGGGCGTCGAACTGGCCCACCGCAACATCCTGTTCTCGCTGAGCAGCAACATGACCTCCCTCACGGAGATCTCCGGCGGAACCGACCTGCGCGGCGCCATGCTGTCGTACCTGCCGGACGCCAACCTCGCCAACCGCTGGTCCGCCCACTACGGGCCGATCGCGACCGGGTCGACCGTCACGACCGTCCGCGACGGCAAGCAGGTCCTCGACGTCATGCGGCAGGTGCGCCCCACCGGCTTCATGGGCGTCCCCATGATCTGGTACAAGCTCAAGGCCCGGATCGAACAGGACCTCGCCGAGCGGCCCGCGGGGGAGCGCGACCAGGTGGCCCACGCGCTGCGCCTCGGCACCGCCCGGGCCCGCGCCGAGGCGACCGGCGCCATCCTCCCGCCGACCGCGCTCCGGGAGTGGGAGGAGGCCGACCGGACGGTCCTCCTGCCGGTCCGCGAACGGTTCGGCCTCGACCGCATGATCGTCACCACCTCCGGCGGCGCGCCCATCGCCCCCGAGGCCCTGGAGTTCTTCATGGCCCTCGGCGCGCCCCTCTGCGAGGTCTGGGGCATGACCGAGACCGCAGCGGCCGGCCTCGCGAACACGCCGGGCGAACGCCGCCCCGGCACCGTGGGCCGCGCACGGGCCGGCGTCGAGATCCGGATCGCCGACGACGGCGAACTGCTGCTCCGCAGCCCCGGCGTGATGCGCGGCTACCGCGACGACCCCGAGAAGACCGCCGAGGCCGTCGACGCCGACGGCTGGCTGCACACCGGCGACGTCGCCACCCTCGACGCCGACGGCTACGTGCGGATCGTCGACCGCAAGAAGGACGTGATCATCAACTCGTCCGGCAAGAACATGTCGCCGTCCCACATCGAGAACGCCGTGAAGCTGGAATGCCCGCTGATCGGCTCGATCGTCGCCATCGGCGACACCCGACCCCACGTCACGGCGCTGATCACCCTCGACCCGGAGGAGGCCCGCGCCTTCGCCGCCGAGCACGGACTCGCCGGCGCGGGACCGGAGGTCCTGGCGACCCACCCCGGCGTGCTGGCCGCCGTCGAGGAGGGCGTGGCCCGGGGCAACGCCCGGCTGGCCCGGGTGGAGCACGTCCGCGCCTTCACCCTCCTCCCGGTGTACTGGGAGGCCAACGGCGACGAGCTCACCGCCACCATGAAGGTGCGGCGCAAGGTGGTCACCGAGAAGTACGCCCGGGAGATCGAGGCGCTGTACGCCCGCCCGCGGGCCCGGACCCCCTGACCCGGGACTCCGCCCGCAGGCCCGGTCCCCGCACCCCGGCGCTCCGCCCGCGAGCCCGACCCCGCAACCCCGCAACCCCGCACGCCGCGCGCGGCCGGGACCGCACCCCGGCCGCGGGCGCCCGCACCGCACCCGCCCGCACCCCGCCCCGCCGCCCCCTCGCGGACCGGCACCGCCGTCCGCCGGGCGCCCGCGCAAGGAGACACCCACCCATGGCAGAGCAGACACCCGAGGCCACCCGCCTCGTCACCGAGGTCGCCGACGGAGTGATGCGGCTGACCCTCGACGGGCCGCACCGCCGCAACGCCCTCGGCAGGCCGCTCTTCGGCGAACTGGCCGACGCCGTCCACCGCGCCCGCACCGACGACGCCGTCCGCGCCGTCCTCGTCACCGGCTCCGGCGGCTACTTCTGCTCCGGCGCCGACCTCAGCGGCTCGGCAGGCGTCACCGGCGGAGCCGCCGCCGGCTCCGGCGACCTCATGGGCACCGCCCACACCATGCTCGACGCGCTGCGCCGGCTCCCCAAGCCCACCATCGCCGCCGTCGAGGGCGGCGCGGTCGGCATCGGCTGGTCCCTCGCCCTCGCCTGCGACCTCACCGTCGCCACCGAGAGCAGCTACTTCCTGGCGCCCTTCACCGAGCGCGGCCTCCTCCCGGACGGCGGCTGCGCCTGGTTCCTCGTCCAGGCGGTCGGCTCCCGGCTCGCGGCCCGCCTGACGATGCTGCCCGAGCGGCTCCCGGCCCGCCGCGCCGAGGCGCTCGGTCTCGTCACCGACATCACCCCCGACGGCGAGGCCCAGAAGCACGCCCTCGACCTGGCGAAGCGCCTGGCCGACGGCCCGTCGCACACCCTGCCCCTGCTGAAGCGGATGCTCTCCGCGGCCGAACGCAGCACCGACTACCGCGAGTTCCTCGACTTCGAGTGGTTCGCCGCCACGTACAACCTCACCACCCCCGACCCGCGCGAGGGCCTGACCGCCTTCCGCGAGCGGCGCAAGCCCGACTTCCGCCGCAGCGCGGCCGGCTGACCGTTCCGGGCCACGGCACGCCCCGGCCGGACCGCGGACGGGGCGCGCCGCACGACGACGAGGAGAACCCATGCCCGCACCCCACGGGCGGGAGGCCGGACCGGATCCGGACGACCGCACCGACTTCGCCGACGCCACCCGCGGCCTGATCGACCGGTACACGCCCTGCGTGATCCGCAACGAACGGGGCCGCGCGGTCTGGGACAACGAACGCTGGTCCTTCCTGGAGCAGGAGCCGCCGGACACCGTCCACCCCAGCCTGTGGAGGATCGGCCGGCTCAACGCCCTCCAGGGACTGTTCGAGGTGGTCCCCGGCGTCTACCAGGTGCGCGGCCTCGACGGCTCCAACATGACCGTGATCGAGGGCGACGACGGCGTGGTGGTGGTCGACCCGCTCTGCTCCGAGGAGTCGGCCGCGGCGGCCTGGCACCTGTACCGGCGCAACCGCGGCGACCGGCCCGTCCGCGCCGTCGTCTACTCCCACAGCCACGGAGACCACTTCGGCGGCGTGCACGGCGTCACCGGCCCCGAGGCGGTCGCCGCGGGGGAGTGCGCGATCGTCGCCCCGGCCGGATTCCTGGAGCACGCGGTCAGCGAGAACGTCTTCGCCGGCCCCGCCATGCGCCGCCGCGCCGCCTACATGTACGGCGCGAAGCTCCCCGCCGGACCCGACGGCACGGTCGGCTTCGGACTCGCCCAGGCCATGTCCGCCGGCCGTTTCGGCCTCATCCCCCCGACGGTCACCGTGGAGACCACCGGGCAGGAACTCCTGCTCGCCGGAGTCCGGTTCGTCTTCCAGCTCACGCCCGACACCGAGGCGCCGAGCGAGATGAACTTCTTCCTGCCCGACCAGGACGTCCTGCTGATCGCGGAGAACGCCACCCACACCCTCCACAACGTCCTCACCCTCCGGGGCGCGCTGGTCCGCGACGCCCACGCCTGGGCCTCGTACCTCACCGAGTCGCTCCAGCTCTTCCCGGACGCCGGCGTGCTGATCGGCTCCCACCACTGGCCGACCTGGGGACGCGACCGCGTGCGCGCCTTCCTCACGGAACAGCGCGACGCGTACGCCTACCTCCACGACCAGACCGTGCGGCTGATGAACCGCGGCCTCACCGGACCGGAGATCGCCGAGGAACTCGCCGCGTTCCCCGGCGACCTGGGCCGCGCCTGGAGCGTGCGCGGCTACTACGGCTCCCTCAGCCACAACGTCAAGGCGGTCTACCAGCGGTACATGGGCTGGTTCGACGGCAACCCCGCCCACCTGTGGCAGCACCCGCCCGCCGAACAGGCCCGCCGCTACGTCGACTTCATGGGCGGCGCCGACGCCGTCCTCGCCAAGGCGCGCGTCTCGTACGAGGAGGGCGACCTGCGCTGGGTCGCCGAGGTGGTCGACCGCGTGGTCTTCGCCGACCCGGCGAACACCGAGGCGCGCGAACTCCTCGCCACCACCTACGAGCGGCTCGGCCACGCCCAGGAGAACGGCACCTGGCGCAACTTCTACCTCACCGGAGCCCAGGAGCTGCGCGCCCCGGACGACCACCGGCCCCCGCGGCGCCCCGGCTTCTCCCTCGGCGGCGTCGACATGGTCGGCGCGCTCACCACACGCCAGGTCTTCGAGAGCCTCGCCGTCTGCCTGGACGGCCCCCGCGCCGCCGCCCACCGGCTGCTGCTGCGCTGGGAGTTCACCGACGCGTCCGAGGTGTGGACGCTGCTGCTCGGCAACGGGGTCCTCACCCCGCTGCGCGGCGACGCGCCCGGCGGGGAGAAGCCCCACGTCACCCTCCGTCTGGAACGCGCCGCGCTCGACCGGGTCCTGTCCGGCCGCTCCTCCCTCACCGACGCCGTGGCCGCCGGGGCGATCGAGGCGGACGGCGACACCGACGCGCTGGCCACCCTCCAGTCGCTCCTGGAGCAGCCGAACCCCGACTTCCCGGTCGTCCTCCCGTGACGACCTCCCGTTCCCGCCCCGCCCGAGGAGCCCTGCCGACCCATGGCCGAGATCACGCAGTACGACCGACTCTTCATCGGCGGCCGGTGGGCCGCTCCCGCCGGCTCCGACGTCATCGACGTCGTGTCACCCGTCACCCAGCAGGTCGTCGGCCGGGTGCCGCACGCCGGACCGCAGGACGTCGACCGGGCGGTGGCCGCCGCCCGCGACGCCTTCGACCACGGCCCCTGGCCCCGTATGGCGGTCGCCGAACGGGCCGAGGTCGTCACCCGGATCAAGGACGCCCTGCTGGCCCGCCACCGCGAGATGGCGGAACTCATCACCCTGCAGAACGGCTCGCCCCTGGCCTTCTCGCTCCGCGGCCAGGCCCTCGCCCCCGTCGGCATCTTCACCGCCGCGCTCGCCGCCGCCGCGCGGGTGCCGCTGGAGGAGGAGCGCCAGGGACTCACCGGCCCCGTCCTCGTCCGACGGCATCCGGTCGGGGTCGTCGCCGCCATCACCCCGTGGAACGTGCCGCAGTTCACCATCGCGGGCAAGCTGGCGCCCGCCCTGCTCGCCGGCTGCACCGTGGTCCTGAAGCCGTCCCCCGAGACCCCGCTCGACGCCTTCCTCCTGGCGGAGATCTGCGAGGAGGCCGGACTGCCCGAAGGCGTGCTCTCCGTGCTGCCGGCCGACCGGGAGGCGAGCGCCTACCTCGCCGCCCACCCCGGCGTCGACAAGGTCGCCTTCACCGGCTCGGTCGACGCGGGCAGAGCCGTCATGGCCGCCGCCGCGCGAAACCTCACCCGCGTCTCCCTCGAACTCGGCGGCAAGTCCGCCGCCGTCCTCCTGGACGACGCCGACCTCGCGGCGGCCCTGCCCGTCATCGTGGGCGCGACCTGCGGCGCCAACAGCGGCCAGGCGTGCGTCGCCCTCACCCGCGTCCTCGTCCCCGCCTCCCGCTACGACGAGGTCGCCGCCGCGCTCACCGCGGCCTTCGAGGCGCTGAAGGTCGGGGACCCCGCGGACCCGGCGACCGTCGTCGGCCCGATGGTCACCAGGACCCACCGCGAGCGGGTCCTGGACCACATCCGGATCGGGCGCGAGGAGGGCGCCGAGGTGCTCACCGGCGGGGGGACCCCCGCCGACCGGGAGACCGGCTGGTACGTGGAGCCGACCCTGTTCGGAGAGGTCACCAACGACATGCGGATCGCCCGGGAGGAGATCTTCGGCCCCGTCGTGTGCCTGATCCGGTACGAGGACGAGGAGGACGCCCTGCGCCTCGCGAACGACTCCGAGTACGGCCTCTCCGGCGCCGTCTTCACCGCCGACGAGGAACGCGGCCTGCGCTTCGCCCGCCGGATCCGCACCGGCACCTGTTCCGTCAACGGCTTCCGCATCGATCCCGCCGCCCCCTTCGGCGGCTTCAAGAACTCCGGCATCGGCCGCGAGTTCGGCCCCGAAGGACTGGCCGGCTACGTCGAGTACCAGACCGTCCACCTCCCCGTCCCGCCCCGCCAGAGCTGAACCGAGCCCCGAGCCCCCGAGGAGAACCCACCCATGCGCGCTGCCGTCCTCCGGCACACCGGTGCCGAGAGCCTGGACGTCGTCGACGCCGAGGCCGTGTCCTTCGGCCCGGGCCGTGTCCGCGTACGGATGCGGAACGCCGGCCTGTGCCACTCCGACCTGTCCGTCATGAGCGGCCTGCTGCCCCATCCCACCCCCTGCGTCCTCGGCCACGAAGGGGCCGGCGAGGTCGTCGAGACCGGCGAGGGCGTGACCCACGTCAAGGCCGGCGACCGCGTCATCGTCTGCTGGATGCCCCCGTGCGACGCCTGCCCGTCCTGCCGGGCCGGCGACGGACACCTGTGCCGCAGCGGATACCGCAACCTCGCCACCCCGAACTTCCGCGTCGAGGGCGCCCTCGTACCCGGCATGTTCGGCGGCGGTCTCTTCTCCGAGGAGGTCGTCGTCGCCGCCAACGCGGCGATCCCGGTCCCCGACGACCTGCCGTACGACATCGCCGCGCTCATCGGCTGCGGTGTCACCACCGGCGTCGGTGCCGCCCTCAACACGGCCCGGGTCCGGCCCGGCTCCTCCGTCGCCGTCATCGGGCTCGGTGGCGTGGGCATGAGCATCGTCCAGGGCGCGAAGGTCGCCGGCGCCGCTCAGATCCTCGCCGTCGACCCCACGCCCAACCGGCGCGAGTGGGCGCTGAAGTTCGGCGCCACCGAAGCGATCGCCCCCGAGGACCTCAAGCAGGCCGCCAAGCGTCTCACCGGCGGGTTCGGCTTCGACCACGCCTTCGAGGCCGTGGGACGGTCCGCCACCCTCCGCTCCGCCTACGACGCCACGCGCAACGGCGGCTCCGTGTGCCTCGTCGGCGTCGGCGGGCACCAGGACCTCACCGACATCGGCCTGGGCGAGCTCGTCGGCAACGAGAAGAGCATCCTGCCCTCCTTCTACGGAGGGACCGACTTCCGCCGCACCTTCGCGACGATCATCGACCTGTGGCGGGCCGGCCGCCTCGACCTCGCCTCGATGATCACCCACCGGGTGCCGCTCGACGGGATCGGCGAGGCCCTGCGCCAGATGCGCACCGGCGAGGCCCTGCGGACGGTCATCGACATCGCGTGACACCCCGCCGCGGGGAAGGCCCCCGACCACCGCACCGGTGGTCGGGGGCCTTCCGTCGTGCCGCGCCGCCCGGGGTCAGGAGACGGCGGCGCGGGTGCGCTCGAAGTTGGAGTAGAGGTACAGCATGGCCACGTGGTCGACGCAGCCGACCCAGATGTTGTTCGCGCCGTCGAGCCGCGCGCTGGAGTCCGGGTTGACGAAGGTGTCACAGTTCGACCAGAGGGTCGTGTAGGTGGTGGGGCCGGGGGTCTCGTCGCCCGAGTTCAGGGTCGTGACGAAGGGGCTGTAGACGGCGGCGTCCTGGCAGGACGGCTGCAGACCGCAGCCCTCGGCGCCGATGGTGCCGTGGTTGACGCCGGCGATGCCGACGAAGTCGTCGACGTACTGGGAGCCGCCGAGGAACTTGATGTACCAGCGGGCGACGAGGTTGCCGAGGGAGTGGGCGACGATGTCGACCTTGTCCGCGCCGGTCCTGGCGCGCAGCTCGGCGACCTCCTGGACGAGTTCGGCGGCACTCGTCTCCAGGTCCTGGACCGTGTTGTAGCTCATGAGCTGCAGGGAGTCGCGGTCCCAGCCCGCCCGCTCGAAGTCGGCGGCCATGTCCGACCACGCCAGGGGCCCGTCCATGTAGATGCCGTGGACGAACAGGACCGGGTCGTGGGTGTCGGCCTGGGCGGGTGCCGCGGGCAGGACGAGGGCGGCGAGGGCGCAGACGACCGCCACGACGGCGGCGCGGGCCCGGGTGGTGACTCTTCGCATGGGGAGGCTCTTCTCGACGAGGGTGTGTGAGTGGGCGGAAAGCTCCGCCTTTCGATGCACAGCGCGGGCGAGCACCCGGTTTTCGGGCCGCTCTCGTCGGTGGCAGGGGAGAGCGTGCAACGTCGGCCGGTGCGAATCCATAGCCGGCGTCAAAGCCTCTTGCCTCCGCCGGACGATCTGTGCGTGGGCATGGCGTCCACCGCCCGCACACTGTGGTCCGGCACATTGCGACGCGGCACCGGTCGTGGTTCCCCGGTTCCGGAGACGCCGCCGACCCGGCCCCGGACAGTGCGAGGGCCGCCCGCCCACAAAGGACGGACGGCCCGGGGCCGAACGAGGACGGAGCCGCTGGGTCAGCGGGCGCCCCCGTTGATGTAGAGCGTCTGGCCGCTGACGTACGAGGCGTCGTCGGAGGCGAGGAAGGCGACGACGGACGCGACCTCCTCGGGCCTTCCGACGCGGCGCAGGGGCGTGCGCTCGGCGGCGAGCCGCTGGTGGTCCTCGACCGTGGCGCCCACGCGCTCGGCGGTGGCCGCGGTCATGGCGGTCGCGATGTAGCCGGGCGCGACGGCGTTGACGTTGATGTCGAACGGGCCGAGTTCGATGGCGAGGGTGGCCGTGAGGCCCTGGATGCCGGCCTTGGCGGCGGCGTAGTTGGCCTGGCCGCGGTTGCCCAGGGCGGAGCGGGAGCTCAGCGACACGATCTTCCCGTACTTCTGGGCGACCATGTACCTCTGGGCGGCCTGGGCGCAGTTGTAGACGCTCGTGAGATTGGCCCCGATGACCTCGTCCCAGTCGTTCCTCGGCATCTTGAAGAAGAGGTTGTCGCGGGTGACGCCCGCGTTGTTGACCAGGACGTGCACCGTGCCGAGGTCGGACCCGATCCGCCGGAAGACGCCGTCCACCGCGTCGAAGTCGGCGACGTCGCAGGCATAGGCGCGGGCGGCGCCGCCCTTGGCGGTGATGGCGTCGACGGTGGCCCGTGCCCCGTCCTCGTTCAGGTCGAGGACGGCGACGGTCGCGCCCTCCTCGGCGAGGCGGTGCGCGGTGGCGGCGCCGATGCCCTGGGCGGCGCCGGTGACCACGGCGACCTTGTCGGTGAAACGGCTCATCTGCGGTTCTCCTGGAGGGAAGGTGCGGGGCGGGTGCGGGGAGGGGTCAGTCGCGGTCGACGAGGACGGCGGTGCCCTGGCCGACGCCGACGCACATGGTGGCGAGGCCGTGGCGGTCGCCGGTGCGGCGCATGCGGTGGAGGAGGGTGGTGAGGAGGCGGGCGCCGGATCCGCCGAGGGGGTGGCCGAGGGCGATGGCGCCGCCCTGGGGGTTGACCCGCTCGGGGTCGATGCCGAGTTCGCGGACGCAGGCGAGCGCCTGGGCGGCGAAGGCCTCGTTGAACTCGGCGGTGTCGATGGCGTCCAGGGCGCGCTTGTTCCTGGTGAGGACGCGCTGGACGGCGGGGACGGGGCCGATGCCCATGACGTCGGGGTGGACTCCGGCGCTGGCGCCCGCGACGTACCGGCCCAGCGGCTCCAGGTCCAGCTCGCGCAGGACCTCCTCGCTGACGAGGAGGAGGGCGGCGGCGCCGTCGTTCATGGGGGAGGCGTTGCCGGCGGTGACGGTGCCGCCGGGGCGGAAGACCGGCTTGAGGGCGGCCAGCTTCTCGGCGGTGGTGTCGGGGCGGATGGACTCGTCCCGGGTGACGACGGTGCCGTCGGCGAGGGTGACGGGCACGATCTCGGCGTCGAAGAGGCCGTCGTCGCGCGCCGCCGCGGCGAGCCGGTGGCTGCGCAGGGCGAAGGCGTCCTGGTCCTCGCGGCTGACGCCGTACCGGGCGGCGACCTCCTCGGCGGTCTCGCCCATGGAGAGCACGCCGTGCAGTTCCTTCATGCGCGGGTGGGTCAGCCGCCAGCCGAGCTTGGTGTCGAAGATCTCCTGGCCGTGCGGGAGCGCCTGGTCGGGCCGGGGGAGGACGAACGGCGCGCGGCTCATGGACTCGGAGCCGCCGGCCAGGACGATGTCGGCCTCGCCGGAGGCGATGGCGCGGGCGGCGGTGGTGACGGCTTCGAGGCCGGAGGCGCAGAGGCGGTTGAGGGTGGCGCCGGGGACGGTGTCGGGCAGTCCCGCGAGCAGGACGGCCATCCGGGCGACGTTGCGGTTGTCCTCGCCCGCCTGGTTGGCGGCGCCCCAGTAGACGTCGTCGATCCGGGCGGGATCGAGGGCGGGCACGGCGTCGAGGGCGGCGCGGACGGCGGTGGCGGCGAGGTCGTCGGGGCGTACGGAGGACAGCGCGCCGCGCAGGCGGCCGATGGGGGTGCGCCGGGCGGCGGCGAAGTACACGGGTCGCATGGACTCGGCTCCAGGGAGGGTGAAGGTGGTCAGAACGCGTTGACGCCGGTCAGGGCGCGGCCGATGAGCAGCTTCTGGATCTGGCTGGTGCCCTCGTAGAGGGTCATCACGCGGGCGTCGCGGACGTACTTGCCGACGGGGTACTCGTCGATGAAGCCGTAGCCGCCGAAGACCTGGAGGGCGGTGTTGGCGGCCTTGACCGCGGCCTCGGAGGCGTACAGCTTGGCGACGGACGACTCCGTCTGGAAGGGCTGCCCGCGGTCGATGAGGTCGGCCACCCGCCACACCAGCAGCCGGGCGGCGTCCAGCTCGACCTTGATGTCGGCGAGCATCTCCTGGACCAGCTGGTGCGAGGCGATCGGCTTGCCGAACTGCTCGCGCTGCCCGGCGTACTCCACCGCCGCGTCGAGGGACGCCTGGACGATGCCGACGCAGCCGGCCGCCACCGACATCCGGCCCTTGGCCAGCGCCGACATCGCCACCGCGAAGCCCTTCCCCTCCGGGCCCAGCATCGCCGAGGCCGGCACGCGGACGCCCTCGAAGGCCAGCTCGGCCGTGGGCTGCCCGCGCAGACCCAGCTTCCCGTGCACCGTCGTACGGGTCAGGCCGGGCGTGTCGGTGGGCACCAGGAAGGCGCTCACGCCCCGGTGCCCGGGCTCGCCGGTGCGGGCGAAGACCAGGGCGACCTCGGCCCAGGTGCCGTTGGTGATGAACATCTTGCTGCCGTCGATGACGTACTCGTCGCCGTCGCGGACCGCGCGGGTGGTGAGGTTGCCGGCGTCGGAGCCGGTGCCGGGCTCGGTCAGGGCGAAGCAGCCGAGCGCCTCGCCGGAGGTCAGTCGGGGCAGCCACCGCTGCTTCTGCTCCTCGGTGCCCCAGTGGTTGATCGACTTGGCGACGAGTCCGAGGGAGACGGAGACCAGTCCGCGTACGGAGGAGTCGCCCCGCCCCAGCTCCTCGGTGACGAGGCAGTACGCGAGGTGGTCGCCGCCGGAGCCGCCGTACTCCTCGGGGATGGTCAGGCCGAGGAAGCCCAGCGCGCCCAGCTTCTTCACGACGTCCGGGTCGACCTGCTCGGCGCGGTCCCACGCGGTGGCGTGAGGGACGATCTCGCGGTTGACGAAGTCCGCGGCGAGGGCGCGGACGGCGGTCTGCTCTTCGGAGAGTTCGAGGTTCACGATCGATGGCCCCTAAAACTAGCAGTGCAAGTTTTAAGGACTCTGCCGCGCGCGGACTCCGCCGGTCAAGCCCCGCCGGGAGTGCCGTGCGACACGCGTGCCGGGAGCCCGGGCGGGCGGCGACGTGCGGGCCGGTATGCCCGGTGATGAGATGGTTCACGGCTGATCCACTCCTCCAGCGGATCGGAGCACGAGCGCATGAGCGACTCCCTGCCCTCCTTCGACGACACCCGGGACTTCGCGGACGCCGACCGGGGATTCATCGCCGCCCTCGCGCCCGGAGTCGTTGAAGCCGCCGACGGCCGCGTGATCTGGGACAACGACGCCTACCGCTTCCTGGAGGCCGACTGCCCCGACACCGCCCACCCCAGCCTGTGGCGCCAGGGCCGCCTCGCCGCCCGCCAGGGCCTGTACGAGGTGACCGAGGGCGCCTACCAGGTGCGCGGCCTGGACATCTCCAACATGACGATCGCCGAGGGGGACCGAGGGGTGATCGTCATCGACCCCCTCATCTCCGCCGAGACGGCCGCCGCCGCCCTGGCCCTCTACAAGGAGCACCGGGGCGACCGCCCGGTCACGGGCCTGGTCTACACCCACTCGCACGGCGACCACTTCGGCGGCGCGCGCGGCGTCCTTGCGCACGGCACCGAGGAGGGCGTCCCCGTCATCGTCCCTGCGGGCTTCCTGGAACACGCCGTGAGCGAGAACGTGTACGCCGGCGGGGCGATGGGGCGCCGGGGCAGCTACATGTACGGGGTGATGCTCCCGAAGTCGCCGGAAGGCCAGATCGGCGTCGGCCTCGGCCAGGCCACCTCCACGGGCACCTTCTCCCTCGTGCCGCCCACTCTGGACATCACCCGGACGGGTCGGGAGGAGACCGTCGACGGCGTACGGATGGTCTTCCAGCTCACCCCCGGCACCGAGGCGCCCGCCGAGATGAACTTCCTCTTTCCCGACCACCGCGCCCTGTGCCTCGCCGAGAACGCCACGCACACCCTGCACAACGTGCTCACGCTCCGCGGCGCCCTGGTCCGCGACGCGCGGATCTGGGCCCGCTACCTGGACGAGGCGATCGAGTACTTCCACGGCCGGTACGACGTCGCGTTCGCCTCGCACCACTGGCCCACCTGGGGCCACGACGACGTGGTCCGCTTCCTCTCCGAGCAGCGCGACGTCTACGCCTACCTCCACGACCAGACCCTGCGCATGCTCAACGAGGGTCTCACCGGCGCCGAGATCGCCGAGACGATCCAGCTGCCCCCGGCCCTGGAGAAGGCGTGGCACGCCCGCGGGTACTACGGGTCCCTCAGCCACAACGCCAAGGCCGTGTACCAGCGTTACCTCGGCTGGTTCGACAGCAACCCGGCCCACCTGTGGGAGCACCCGCCCGTCGAACTCGCACGGCGCTACGTGGACGTGGCCGGCGGCCCCGTGGAGGCGGTCGCCAAGGCACGGAAGTACGCCGACGCGGGAGATCCGCGCTTCGCCGCCACCCTCCTGAACCACGTGGTCTTCGCCGACCCCGACGACCAGGAGGCCCGGCACGCCCTCGCCGAGGTCTACACCCGCCTCGGCCAGGGAGCCGAGAACGCCACCTGGCGCAACTTCTACCTCACGGGTGCGAAGGAACTCCGCGACGGCCCCCGGGCCGAGATCGTCGACCTCGCGAGCCCCGAGATGCTCATGGCCCTCACCGTCCCCATGCTGCTCGACTCGCTCGCCATCCGGATCGACGGCCCCCGGGCCTGGGACGACGACCTGACGATCGACCTCGTCGTCACCGAGCCGGAGGCCGAGCGGGCCCGCCACCGCCTCACCCTCCACCACGGCGCCCTCACCCACCGCGAGATCACCGCCCCCCGCACTCCGCCCGGCCTCGTCCTCACCCTCACCAAGCGGCAGCTGCTGGGAGTTCTCGCGGGACAGGGCGCGGGCGGGATCGCCACCGAGGGCGACCCCGCCCTGCTGGAGCGGCTGTTCTCCTTCCTGACGAAACCCGATCCGAACTTCCCGATCGTCACGCCCTGAGCCCGGCGTGCGGCCGGCCCGGGCTACGTCAGCGCGTAGGCGCGGATGACCGTCTGCTCCGTGCGGTTCCCGGCGCCGTCCCAGGCGGCGACCCGCAGGGAGACGAAGCCGTCGGTCGCGGTGGCCTCGGGATGGCGGACCGCCACGTCGGCCGAACCGTCCTTCCGGAGGGTCACCTTCTCGGCGTCCGACCAGGTCGAGCCGGAGTCGTACGACACCTGGACGGTCGTCCCGGAGACCGGCGGGCCGGTGTGGCCGGGCTGCCGCCGGGTGTCGACCGTGAAGGAGAAGCGCCGCCCCGCCGGGGCCCGGTTGCGGTGGTCGAGCGGCACGTCGTACCCGGTCAGGATCAGCGGCAGTACGGCGCAGGCGCCGGCGTCCGGGAAGACCTCGGCGCAGCCCGGTGCGCTGCCCGCCGCCGGGGCCTCGGAGCGGAACGTCCACGAGGTGCTGACCGTGGACCCCGACGTCTCCAGGGCGTTGGTGCTGCGCTGGACGGTGTGGTCGATCCGGTACTCGGCCCGCTCCGGGACGAGGAGGTCGTCGTAGTCGGCGACCGGGGCGCCGTCGCGGTGGTAGGCGCGGCCAGGCTCGTACACGGTGGGCGCGTCCTGGGTGAGCGTGCCGGCCAGCAGAGAGGCGCGGACGCTCTGCTGGTACCTCACGCCGTCGGCGAGGACGTGGTCGGTGCGGCTGCCGGGGGCCCAGTGGTAGGTGGCGGTGCGCGCGTGGCTCCGCTGCCACGGGTGCCAGGAGTAGATCACGTCGTAGGCCGGTCGGCGCCGCCGGCGTGGAAGTCGTTCACCAGCGTGGCGTAGTCGTCCTTACGGGTGGTCAGCACCGGGCTCTCCGGGATCGCTCCGGCGAAGTCCATCGGGACGGTGTAGGTGAAGCGGCTGTCCCGGCGGTTGTCGAGGGCCACCGTGACGGGCTGGTCGGCGAGCGCCGCGAGCAGCACCCGCCCGGCCTCGTGCGGTGCGGCGACGACCGGCACCTCGGCCGAGGCGGCACCCTGGATCACCGTCGTGCCGGGCGTGGGCCGGGTGACCAGCACGGCGGCGGCGCCGTGCGCCTCGGCGGTGGCCACCAGCGGGCTCACCACGGCGCGGGTGGTGCTGACGACGACGAGCTTGCCGGTGACGTCCCGGCCCGCGTAGTCGCTGTCGGCGCCCGCCCCGACGGAGACCGCCGGCAGCCGGAGCGAGGAGTCGGACCGGGGTGCCTGCACCGGGCTGAGGAGCGGCAGCGGGGTGGTGCGGCCTCCGGCCGTCCAGGAGCCGGTCAGGTACGGGTCGCGCAGTTGGTGGTCGGCGGCCAGGTGGAAGGCGCCGTGCTCCGCGGTGGTGGCCGACGGGATCACGCCGAAGGCGGTGTCCCGGTCGCCGAGGGTGGCCAGGTCGTCGGTGCCGATGCCCAGCCCGTCGGCCCGCGTCCGGACGAGGTCCACTGACAGGGAGCCGTCCTCCAGGGCCCGGTCCTCGTCGACGACCAGGGGCCGCAGCGGCCTCGCCCGCCGGGCGTCCAGCTCCAGCGTCCGGTCGGAGCCGAGGACGACCTCCGGCTCCGCGAAGTAGTCGGTGGCCCGGGCGTTCCGTTCGCCGTCGTAGGTGATGACGCGCGCCTGCACCGCGTACCGGCCCTCGGGCAGGGGCAGCGCGAACTCCGGTTCGTCCAGCGCGGTGACGGAGCGGTAGGTCACCGCGTCGGTGACCAGGTCGAGGACTGGAGGTCGACCTGGCCGGCGGCCTCGCCGTCCCGGCCCGTCAGCCGGAACGTGACGGTGCGCCGCGGCGGCGCCTTGACGTAGTTGACCGCGGTGGTCAGCGCGGCTCCGTCACCGGTGGCGGTCAGGAACCCCTCGTACCGGCCGAGCCCACCGGCGGTGGGGTCGACGGTGACGGTCACGGGGGCGGCGCCGCCCGCCGGGACCACGACGCGGGACGCGGACAGCGACACGGCGCCGTCCGGGACCGCCTCGCCGCGGTCCCTCACCAGGTCGAGGTCGAGCGTCACGTCCTCGGCGCCGGTGTTGGTGTAGGTGACCGTCCGGGTGAGCGGTCCCTGGCCGGCGGCGACGGAGGCGAAGTCGGCGGTCCCGGTGGCGAGCACGGCCGCCGCCGGCGCCCGGTCCACCGCCAGCCGTCCGGCGCCCTGCTCGTGGACCGAGTGGTCCGGCGCCGTCTCGGCGGTGGACACCAGGGCGTCCTTGAGCCGGTCGGGCTTCCACTCCGGATGCTGCTGGATCAGCAGCGCGGCGGCTCCGGCCACGTGCGGCGTGGCCATCGACGTGCCGTTCAGCGCGGTGTACGAGCCGTCGACGGGCCGCCCGAGGGAGGTGCCGGCGGCGCGCGCGGCGACGACGGCCACACCGGGGGCGGTGATCTCCGGCTTGAGGGACCCGTCGGCGGTGGGGCCCCGGCGTCGTCGTAGCCGTCGGCGACCAGGCGCGTGACGTTGAACAGGTCCCGGTCCAGCCGCCCCGACGCCAGAGCGGCGCCGACGGTGTCCGGATAGACGTAGGTGTCGCCGGCGGGCGAGGTCTCGGTGCGGAACACCGGCGAGGTGCCGGGAGCGGGAACGGCGGTCACCCCGGTCCGGCCGTCGGAACCGGTGGACACGGTGACCTGGTCCCCGGTGACCAGGGTGACGGTGGCGGTACGGGGCGGGCGCGGCGCGGCCGGGGGTACCGGTTCCGATGGGCTCCGGTCCCGGCGGGGCGCCCGAGGCGACGGCCGCGGGCGGCAGCAGGGCCAGGGCCAGGGCCGAGGTGACGAGGGCGAGGCCGGCTCTCCGGCCCCGCGTGGGGGTACGCATACGGGCTCCTCTTCGTCCGGTCGACCGCCGCCACCGCCGGAAGCGGTGACAGCGGGCTCGACCGGACGCTAGGAGGCCCCTGTTACCGAGGAGTTCTCACGTGGACATCCCCGGGCCGGGCTTCCCCGCCCCCCGGGTCGCCGTGCCCTCAGCCCCGGAGAGCGGCCCGCCAGCCGCCGTGCGCGGTGATCTCACGGGCGCCGTCGAGGGCTTCGGGCTCGCACAGGAAGCCGGGTACGGAGGTGCCGTCCGCGAGCTCCACGCTGCCGAGGGCCATCGGGCGGGGGAGCGAGGCCACCAGGGCCCCCAGCCCCTCGGCGGGCAGCCGCCACACCTCCGCCTCGATCGCCGCGCCGCCCTCGCGGGCCCGTACCAGACCGGGCTTCGGGGGTGTGGTGTCCAGCGCGTACAGCCGGTACGCGGGCGCCGTCGTGGTCGTGCGGACGAACCGGCCGCCGAGAGACAGCAGCTGACCGTTGAGCGGCTGCCCGGTGAGGTGCGCGCCCACCACGGCCAGACGCAGGGGCGGCGCGGTGAGCAGGGCGGCGACGCGGGCGAGGCGTTCGTCGGTGCGGGCCGGGCCGATCAGCATGACGCCGAACGGGCGCCCGGCCACCTCGCCCGCCGGGACGGCGACCGCCGCGAGGCCGAACAGATTGGTGGAGTTGGTGAACCGGCCGAGCCGGGCGTTCGTGCCCAGCGGGTCGGCCGCGACCTCCGCGAGGGTGGGATGACCCGGTGTCGTCGGCAGGAGCAGGGCGTCCGCGTCGCCGAGCGAGGCCAGGGCCCGGGTGCGGAGGGCGGCCAGCCTCTCCCGGTCCGCGTACAGGCGGTGGGCCGGGATGTCACGGGCCCTGGAGACGATCCCGGTGACTGTCGGGTCGAGGTCCGGCGATCCGGCGTGCGCGTCGACGAAGGCGCCGACGGCCGCGTAGCGCTCGGCGACGAACGCCCCCTCGTACAGCATCGCCGCCGCCTCGGTGAACGGCTCCAGGTCCACGGGCAGCAGCTCGGCGCCCGCGTCGGCCAGCCGGGCCGCGGCCTCCTCGAACGCCTCCGCCCACCCCTTGTCCAGCTCGCCGAGCTGCCGTACGTCCGGGACCGCGATGCGCCACGGCCCGGGACGGCGCGGCGGCACGGCCGCGGGTTCCGTCGGCGTCGCCATGAAGGACAGGGCCCGTTCGGCCTCCGGGAGCGTGCGGGCGAAGACCGTGACGCAGTCGAGCGACGCGCAGGCGGGGACGACGCCCTCGGTCGACACCAGGCCGGGGGTGGGCTTGAGGCCGACGATCCCGTTGAAGGCCGCCGGCACCCGGCCCGAGCCCGCCGTGTCCGTACCCAGCGCGAGGTCCACGAGGCCGAGGGCGACCGCGACCGCCGAGCCGGACGAGGACCCGCCGGAGACGTACGCCGGGTCGACGGCGTTGCGGACCGCCCCGTACGGGCTGCGCGTGCCGACCAGGCCGGTGGCGAACTGGTCCAGGTTGGTGGTGCCGAGGAGCACGGCCCCCGCCGCCCGCAGCCGCGCCACCGCCGGAGCGTCGGCCTCGGGAAGGTACGCGTACGAGGGGCAGCCGGCGGTGGTCGGAAGCCCGGCGACGTCGATGTTCCCCTTCACGGCGAGGACCGTCCCGGCCAGCGGCAGCCGCTCCCCGGCGGCCGTCCGCGCGTCGATCGCGGCGGCCTCCGCCTCCGCGTCCTCCTGGGGGCGGAGGTCGATCCACACCTCCGGGCGGTTCACCTGCGCGATGCGGGCGTACGCGGCCCGCACCCGTTCCAGCGCGGTGCTCACACCGTCACCTCCACCGTCTCGACGGGGGCCAGGACGACGAGGGCGGTGCCCGCCTCCACCTGGCTTCCCGGCTTGATCAGGATCTCCGCGACGACGCCCTCGGCGGGGGCCGTCACGGGGGACTCCATCTTCATCGCCTCCAGGGCGACGAGCTGCTGACCCGCCGACACCCGGTCGCCGACCTCCACGTTGACCTGCCAGACGCAGGCGGTGAAGTCGGCCTCGACCAGCCGGCCGCCCTCGGGCGGCTCGACATCGGTGGCCGGCGGGACGGTCTCGGCCGCCGCCTCGGCGCGGGCGAACTCGCCGGCCGCCTCCCAGGCGTCGCGCTCGGCCTGGAAGGCCGCGCTCTGCCTGGCCCGGAAATCGGCGATCGAGGCGGCGTTCGCGTCGAGGAAGTCCCGGTACGCGGCGAGGGAGAAGGTGCCCTCCTCGGTCCTCGGCACGAACCGGCCCGAGACGATGTCGGCGCGCAGCTCCAGGAGCTCGTCGGCGCCGACCGGGTACCACTTGATCCGGTCGAAGAAGCGCATCAGCCAGGGCCTGCCCGCCTCGAAGGCGCCGCGCTGGCGCCACGGCGACCACACCTGCGTCGTGCGGCCGACGAACTGGTAGCCGCCGGGGCCCTCCATGCCGTAGATGCAGAGATAGGCGCCGCCGATGCCGACCGAGTTCTCCGCCGTCCAGGTGCGGGCCGGGTTGTACTTGGTGGTCACCAGCCGGTGCCGGGGGTCCAGCGGGGTGGCGACGGGCGCGCCGAGATAGACGTCGCCGAGGCCGAGGACCAGGTACTCGGCGTCGAAGACGGTCCGGTACACGTCGTCGGCCGTGGCCAGGCCGTTGACGCGGCGGATGAACTCGATGTTCGACGGGCACCAGGGGGCGTCGTCGCGCACGCCCGCGACGTACCGTTCGATGGCCTCGCGGGTCGCCGGGTCGTCCCAGGAGAGCGGCAGGTGCACGGTCCGGCTGGGGACCACCAGGTCGTCGGTGGCGGGCAGTTCCTCTTCCACGCGCAGGACGACGTCGAGCAGGTCGTGCTGCGGCAGCACGTCCGGGTCGGTCTGGATCTGGAGCGAGCGGATGCCCGGGGTCAGGTCGAGGACGCCGGGGAGCCCGCGCGCGGCCAGCGCCTCCGCGAGCGCGTGGACGCGCATCCGCAGCGCCAGGTCCAGCTGCATCGGCCCGTACTCGACCAGGAGGTTGTCGTCGCCGCTGCGCCGGTACGTCACGGAAGGCCGCGCCGGTGTCTCCGGCAGGCGGGCCAGGACGCCTCCGTCGCGCAGGGCAGGCCGGTCGGCACGTGGCTCCGCCGCCGGTGCGCGGCGCAGGGCGGCGGCCGTCTCGGGGGTCACCGGCACGAAGCGGACGGTGTCGCCGGGGCGGAGCTGGCCGAGCTTCCAGCGCTGTCCCGTGACCACCGTCGCCGGGCAGACGAACCCGCCGAGGGAGGGGCCGTCGGGGCCGAGGAGGACGGGCATGTCGCCGGTGTAGTCGACGGCGCCGACCGAGTACGGCGTGTCGTGGATGTTGGAGGGGTGCAGGCCCGCCTCGCCGCCGTCCGCGCGGGCCCAGCGCGGCTTGGGGCCGACGAGGCGGACGCCGGTGCGGGCCGAGTTGAAGTGGACCTTCCAGTCCGCCGCGTAGAAGTCGCGTACGTCGTCCTCGGTGAAGAACTCGGGCGCGGCGTGCGGCCCCTCGACCGCGCCGACGTGCCAGACGGCGCCGAAGGCCGGCCGCTCGTCGAGGGGGACGACGGAGGTGTCCGTACGGGCTTCGCCGCCGTGCAGGACGTCGCCCGGGCGCAGGGCGCGGCCGCCGTGCCCGCCGAACCGGCCGAGGGTGAAGGTGGCGGCGCTGCCCAGGAACTCGGGCACGTCCAGACCACCGGCGAACAGGATGTACGTGCGCAGGCCGTGCGCGGCGGGCGCGTCGACGGTGAGGGTCTGTCCGGCGTCGACGGTGACCGGCTCCCACTGCGGCACGGCGGTGCCGTCGACCGTCACCCGGGCCGGGGCGCCGGTGACGCAGACGGTCGTGGGGTGGGTGAACCGCAGGGAGGGGCCCTGGAGGGTGCATTCGAGGCCGGGGGCGCCCTCGTCGTTGCCGAGGGCGGTGTTGCCGAGCCGGAAGGACAGGTCGTCCATCGGCCCGCCCGGCGGGACGCCGACCTGCCAGTAGCCGGTGCGGCCCGGCCAGTCCTGGACGGTGGTCAGGGTGCCGGCCGCGACGACCTCGACGCGCGGGGTCGGGTCGGTGACCGTGGCGAGCGTGGCGGTGGAGTGCGCGGCGGCGCGGACGCCGGCGTCCCGCAGAGCCGCGCGCACCAGACCCAGATTGGTCTCGATGCCGTCGACGCGGGTCGCGGCGAGCGCGGCGTCGAGCCGGTCGAGGGCCTCGGCGCGGTCGGAGCCGTGGGCGATCACCTTGGCGAGCATGGGGTCGTAGGAGGTGGTGACCTCGGTGCCGGTCTCCACCCAGGCGTCCACCCGGACGTCCTCGGGGAAGGCGACGCGGGTCAGCAGGCCGGCGCTCGGGCGGTGGTCGCGGGAGGGGTCCTCCGCGTATAGCCGGGCCTCGACGGCGTGTCCCCGGGGCGCCGGGGGCTCGGTGACGACGGCGGTGTCGCCCTGGGCGAGGCGCAGCATCCAGGCGACGAGGTCGACGCCGTAGACGGCTTCGGTGACCGGGTGCTCGACCTGGAGGCGGGTGTTGACCTCCAGGAAGTACGCCTCCTCCCGGGCGGCGTCGTACACGAACTCGACCGTGCCGGCGGAGCGGTAGTCCACCGACGCGCACAGGTCGCGGGCGGCCTCGGCGAGCCGGCGCCGGACGTGGTCCGGCAGGCCGGGCGCCGGGGCCTCCTCCAGGACCTTCTGGTTGCGGCGCTGGAGCGAGCAGTCGCGGTCGCCGAAGGTGACGACCTTGCCCCGGCCGTCGCCGAAGACCTGCACCTCGACGTGGCGGGCCCGTTCCACGAGCCGCTCCAGGAAGACCCCGGCGGAGGAGAAGGAGGCGGCGGCCACGCGCTGCACCCGGTCCCAGGCGTCGGCGAGTTCGGCCGGGTCGTGACAGGCCTGCATGCCGATGCCGCCGCCACCACCGGTCGCCTTGAGCATCACCGGATAGCCGATCCCGTCGGCGGCGGCGAGCGCCGCGGTCACGTCGGCGAGGAGGCCGGTGCCGGGGGCGAGCGGGACGCCCGCCGCCTCGGCGGCGGCCCGGGCGGTGTGCTTGGCGCCGAAGAGCTCCAGCTGTTCGGGGGTGGGGCCGACGAAGACGATGCCGGCGTCGGCGCAGCGGCGCGCGAAGCCGGCGTCCTCGGAGAGGAAGCCGTAACCGGGGTGGATCGCGCCCGCGCCGGTGTCCTTGGCGGCCTTCAGGACCAGGTCGGCGTCGAGGTACGACTCCTTGGCCGGGGCGGGGCCGAGCCGGACGGCCTCGTCGGCCAGACGCACGTGCTCGGTGCCCCGGTCGGGGTCGGAGTACACGGCGACGGTCCGCAGCCCGAGCGTCCGGGCGGTGCGGGTGATCCGGGCTGCGATCTCGCCGCGGTTGGCGACCAGCAGGGTGTCGAAGGTCATCGGGTGCCGTCCTCGTCGCGCGTGCCGGGCTCGGTGATCGTCATGCGCACGGCCGTCGGGTCGAAGCCGTTGCAGGGGTTGTTGATCTGGGGGCAGTTGGAGAGCAGGGCGAGGACGTCGGTCTCGGCGCGGAGCACGACCTTCAGGCCGGGGGCCGAGATGCCGTCGACGATGCCGAGGGTGCCGTCCTTCTCGACGGAGACGTTCATGAACCAGTTGATGTTGGGGACGAGGTCGCGCTTGCCGAGCCCGTGCCGGGCGCCCTCGGCGAGGAAGTTCTCCACGCAGGCGTGCTGCGACCAGGTGTGGTGGCCGTAGCGCAGGGTGTTGGACTCCTTGGAGCAGGCCCCGCCGAGGGTGTCGTGCCGGCCGCAGGTGTCCTCCACGACGGTCATGAGCGGGGTGTGCTCGGTGGAGAGCAGGACCGAGCCGGTGGTCAGGAAGACGGTGCCCTGGGCCTGGATGGTGTCGGGGGCGCTGTAGCGGACGGCGGTGTCGTGGGCGTCGTAGAGGAGGAAGTCGGCGGCCTGGTTGCCGTGCAGATCGGTGACGGTCAGCAGCTGCCCCTTGCGGACGATCGCGGACCAGGCGGCGCGGGCGGGCACGGTGTCGTCGGAGACGACGCGGCCGGGCAGAAAGGTGGCGGTCATGCGAGCCCCCGGGCGGTGAGGTGGTCGACGGTGTTGAGGAAGGCCCGGCGGCCCTCGGGGGTGACGTCCCACAGGGCGTCGCCCGGGGCGGTCGGGCGGGACCGGTACGCCACGACCTGGAGGTGCCCGCAGGTGTACTCCGGGCGCGGGTCCAGCGGGTGCGGCACGTTGGCGAGGAGGACGGTGACGTCCTGTTCGGCGCGGAGCGTGACGGACGCGCCGGGGCCCGCCGAGCCGGTGAACTCGGTGGTGCCGTCCTCGGCGATCCGTACGCCCTGGAAGAAGGAGACGGACGGCGGGAGGTCGCGCGGGGCGAGGCCGTTCTTGAGCGCGGCGAGCTTGAACAGCTCCCGCCCCGCCGGCGAGGCGGACTGCGGGGCGCCGTCGCCGTACCGGGCGGTGTTGCGCGCCAAGGTCGAGGTGCCGGTGAGGGCGTCGTGCCGGCCGGAGGTGTCCTCGACGACGGAGGCGAGCACCCGGCCCTGGTCGGAGAGGAGCAGGTGTCCCTCGCCGAGGTAGGCGTTCCACAGCACCTTGACGGTGTCGGCCGTGTTCAGCCGCTCCCAGGGGCGGTCGGCGCTGTGGAGGAGGAGGTGCGCGCAGGCGTCGCCGGTGAGGTCGGTCAGCCGCAGCTCGGTGCCCCGGGCGAGGACCTTGTGGGTGTAGTTGCCGGCCGCCACGGTCTCGGCCCAGACGACGTCGTCCGCTGCGACGCCCGGCGGAGGCTCCGGCCAGTCGCTCGCCGGGACGACCGGCATGGCGTCGGCCGTCGTGCCCTCCTGGGCACGGGCGTGTTCGCGCGCGCCGTACGTCGATGCGGTCGTGGGCGAGGGAGCTGAGGGTGTCCCCATGGCGTCGGCCTCCGGTCCGGGAGCAATTTCTGTCGCTCGACAGAAATTAGGCAGCGGGCGCTTCGCTCCCATTGCCCGGGCGTTTCCGGCCGGTTACCGGGAACTCACCCCGCCGGCCCGGTCCGGTGGGAGCCGCCGACGCTGTGCGAGGATCACGGAGTGAGCACGCCGAAGACGCCCGCCGGCAGGAGAGTCGGCCGCCCACGGGCCCAGGAGCGCCCGGCAGGCGGCGCCGAGCCGCGCGACGAAGTCCTCGCGGTGGCCGGTGAGTTGTTCACCACCCACGGCTACACCGCGACCTCCACCCGGGCCATCGCCGAGCGCGCCGGGCTGCGGCAGGCTTCCCTGTACCACTACTTCGACGGCAAGGAAGCGATCCTCGCGGAACTGCTGGAAGGGACCGTGCGCCCCTCGCTGGAGGTGGCCGCCGGGCTCGTCTCCCGTACGGAGGCGTCCCCGGAGGCGCGCCTGTGGGCGCTGTGCCACTCCGACGCCGCCCTGCTGTGCGAAGGTCCCCACAACCTCGGCGCCCTCTACCTGCTGCCCGAGGTCGGGACGGAGCGCTTCGCCGGATTCCACCGGCTCAGGGACGAACTCAAGTCCTCTTATACGGGGTTGCTCGCCGCCACCGCGCCCGGTGCGGACCTCGCTCCCGAGGAGCTGGCGCTCCGCGGCGACCTTCTCTTCGGTCTCACCGAGAGCGTGATCCTCATCCGCCGCACCGGACCCGGCCACGACCCCGGGGCCCTCGCGGGGGCGACGGCCGACGCGGCGCTCCGGGTGGCCGGCGTGCCGCCGCGCTCGCTGGCACGGCTGCGCCGCGAGGGGCTGGGGCTCCTCGCGGCGCGGGACTGATCCTTTTCGGGGGCCTCGGTCTCAGGCGCGTACGGGCTCCGGCTCCGGCCGCGCGGGGGTTCCCCGCCCCGGGGCGTCCCGACGCCGGCGGTACCCGCGGTATGCCGCCCCCGCCGCGACCGTCGCCGCGAGGACCAGGACGGTGAACCACCGGAAGTACCAGTGGCCGCCCTCGGGGTCGTACACCTCGGCGCGCGGCCACGCGAGGTTCACCGTCATGAAGAGGCCGTAGACGAGCGCGAGCGCGTTGACCGGAAGTCCCCAGCGGCCCAGGGAGAACAGCGGCCGGCCCAGCTCGTCCCGCTCGCCGTCGGCCGGAGGCGGCCACTCGCCCCGCACCCTTCGGGCCAGCATCGGCCCGGTGACCATGGCGTACGCCAGGTACACCATCGCGATGCACGTCGTGCCGATGGCGAGGAACGCCTGCGGGGAGGCGAGGTTGAGCAGGAGCAGCAGGGCCGCGCCGACGCCGACCACCACGGCGGCCGTGCCGGGCATCCCGGTCCGGCGCGGTACCCGCGCCAGCGCCGTCGACCGGGGGAGGACGCCGTCGCGTGCCATGGAGAAGAGCATGCGGGTGGCGGAGGTCTGGATGGCGAGGGTCGCCGCGCAGATGGCGAGGGCCACGTCGGCGAGCAGGACCCTGCCGAGCCCGTCCCCGAGGGTGCTGGTGAGCACGTAGCCGAGCCCTTCCGTCGCCAGCCGGCCGTCGGTGAGGCTGGGCGCGGCGAGCAGGCCCCCGAGGAGCAGCAGCCCGCCGCAGACGCCGGAGGTGGTGAGGGCGGTGAGGGTCGTGCGGGGCGCGGTACGGCGGGGGTTGACGGTCTCCTCGCTCATCTCGCTCGCGCTCTCGAAACCGATCAGCACGTACGCGGCGGTGAACGATCCGACCAGGAGCGCCGTGATCGGCCCGCCCTGCCCGCCCGTGTGCAGGGTGATGCCGGGATCGCGCTCGGCGTGGGTGGCCAGCAGGGTGACGATCAGCACGACGCCGCCGATCTCGGCGGTGACCCCGATCGTGTTGACGGCCGACAGCGCTCGGTTGTCCAGGACGTTGAGCAGGGTGGTGAGCGCCAGCAGGACGAGGCCGAGGAGGGCGGCGTTCGCCGCGCCGCTGGTCGTCGTGGGCGACGGGTCGCCGCCGACGATCTGGAAGCCGGGCCAGACGGCGGGCAGGACGACCTGGAGGGCGAGCGCGGCGGCGGCCACCACCACGATCCGCCCGGTCACCATGATCCACCCCGCGTACCAGCCGAAGGCCGGGGTGCCGAGCCGGCTCGCCCACTGGTAGATCGCCCCGGCGATGGGCAGGCGGGCGGCGAGCTCGGCGAAGCAGGCGGCGACGAGGAGCTGCCCGACCAGGACGGCGGGCCAGGTCCAGAAGAAGAGCGGCCCGCCGAAGGAGTAGCCGAGGGCGAAGAACTGGAAGACCGTGGTCAGCACGGAGATGAAGGAGAACCCGGCGGCGAAGGAGGCGTACCGCCCCATCCGCCGCCGCAGCTCCTGGGAATAGCCGAACGAGGCGAGCGCGTCGCCGTCCCCGGGCGGGGAAGATGCCGGTGGTGTGGGATCGGTGGTCACGGTCATGGCGGGCCCCTGTCGCGGAGGTGAGGGTCGTCCCTGCGAATTCCTGTCGGTTGACAGAAATTAGGGACGACCCGTTTCCGCCGCGTGTCGCGGCCGTGTCCCGCCCGTTAGTGACTGCTCTCCTGACGGCCCGCCGGGAGTCCGGCTCAGCCGGAGGTCTCGCGGACCGCTTCCTCGATGAGGTCGGCGACGGCCTGGGGCTGGGAGGCGAGGGAGGCGTGGCTGGCGTCGAGTTCGATGACCTTGCGGGGGTTCATGCGCTGGGCCATGCGGCGCTCGTTATCGGGGTGGATCATGCGGTCCTGGGTGGAGACCTGGTACCAGACGGGCTTGTTGCGCCAGGCGGGGGCGGTGACGTTGTCGCCGAAGGTGGAGCCGACGGGGGCCTTCTGGGTGACGGCCATGACGAGGGCCTCGTCCTCGCTCAGGTCCTGGGCGAAGCTCTCGTGGAACTTGTCCTGCTTGATCCAGAGGTAGCCGTCGGAGTCGGGGGCGATGTTGTCGAACGCGGCGGGCGGGTTCTCCTGGCTGATCTGGCCGGGGCTCTCGCCGGCGTCGGGGGCGAAGGCGGCGATGTAGACGAGGGCCTTCACGTTCGGCAGGTCGCCGGCCTCGGTGATGACGGCGCCGCCGTAGGAGTGGCCGACGAGGACGACGGGGCCGTCGACCTGCTTGACCATCTTGCGGGTGCGCTCGGCGTCGTCGGCGAGCGAGGTGAGCGGGTTCTCGACGGCGCGGATCTTGTCGTAGCCGCGCTTGTTCAGCTCGACGATGACGTTGGCCCAGTGGGCGGCGCCGCCCCAGAAGCCGTGGACGAGGACGATGGTGGGCTTGTCGGCCATGGTGGGTGTCTTTCTGCTCGGTGCGGGTGTCAGCAGGTGGTCTCGGCGGCCTCGTCGATCAGGCCGACGACGGTCTCGGGGTGGGACATCATGGCGACGTGCGAGGAGTCGATCTCGACGGTGCGCGAGCCGGCCCGCTCGGCCTCGAAGCGCTCCAGGTCCGGGGCGATGGCCTTGTCCTGGCGGGCGACGAGGAACCAGGACGGGATCGACTTCCAGGCGGCGGCCTTGGCCTTCTCGGCGAAGCCGGCGGCGGTGATCGGGCGCTGCTCCACCGCCATCAGCCGGGTCTGCTTCTCGGGGAGGTCGGCCGCGAAGACGCTGTGGAACTTGTCGTTCTGGATGTACAGGTCGGTGCCGCTGCCGGAGGCGTCGGTGTACGGGACGGGGCGCAGCGCGGTGCCGAGGTCGCTGCCGGGGAACTTGGTGGACAGCTCGGCGGGGGACTCGCCCTTGTCGGGCATGAACGCGGCGACGTAGACGAGCGCCTTGACGTTCGGGTTGCCGGCCGCGGCGCCGCTGATGACCGCGCCGCCGTAGGAGTGGCCGACCAGAATGACGGGGCCCTTGATGCTCTTGAGGACGCCGGCGGTGTAGGTGGAGTCGTTGCCGAGGCCGCGCAGCGGGTTGGCGGGGGCGACGACCTCGTAGCCCCGGTGCTGGAGGCGTTTCGCCACCTCGTTCCAGCCGGACGCGTCGGCGAAGGCGCCGTGGACGAGGACGACGGTCGGCTTCGCCTTGCCGGCGGTCCGGCCGTCACCGTCGGTGGCGGTCGCGGGAGCGGCCGACGCGGCGGCGGCGACCAGCAGGGCGAGGCCGAGGACGGTGCGGCGCCGGGTGGGCGCGCCGAGGGAGGGCAGAGGCATGCGGGCTCCTGGGAGGGGGGTGAGGACTACCGAGGGTGAGTCTCGTGGGCGCGGGAGCCGGGGGCGCGCCAAGGCGTCCAAGGGGGTGAGCGCACTGGGCCGAGAGGTGCATCGGGCGGCGGCCGACGGCGCGGCTGTGCCCGGGCCCTGGGAAGGGCCCGGGCACGACGGCGGGGGGAGCGGGATCAGAGGTAGGGGACGAAGGCGCGGCAGGAGGGCGCCCTGGTGTGGGCCGGGTCGAGGGCGTGCAGGGTCCAGCCGACGACGTTCGGGTCGAAGGCCAGGTTGACGTGGTCGGAGAAGTCGCTCCAGCAGTGGTCCTGGAGGACCACCCTGGTGGCGTTGGGGGCGGTGATCAGGGTGTTGTCCAGGGGCCAGGCGACGGTGTCGTACCGGGAGGCGATCGTCGTGTACCACGGACCGGGGGACCGCGCACAGGCCCGTCGTTCGGGCCCACCGGTTCGGCTCCGCTCCGGGCCCGTGGCTGGAGAAGGAGGCGAGGCCGTCGGACTTGTCGACCGCGCCGACGGTCAGGGCCGCGTCGGGAGTGCCGATGCTGCTCTCCCTCGGACCGGCGTCGGCGGCGGCGATCACGAACAGGGTGCCGGTGGTGGCGGAGAGCCGGTCTACGGTCTCCGTGACCGGATCGTCCGGCGCGGTCGCGGTACCGTCGAGGCTCATGCCGACGATGTCGGCGCCCTGAGCGGCGGCCCTCCCTGGAGTTCGACGCGCTCGTCCCGGCCGTCTGACGCCGGTCGATGAGACGTGAGGCCGACAGTCCTCGACAAAGACTGTCGGCCTCACGCGTCTGCTCATCCATGGCGATCCGATCCGTGCCCGAATGCCCGAGTTCAACGCTCTGTAGTCAGCACCGAACCAGCACGGGAGCGGTGGGCAGGGGTGCTGACGTGGGGTTTCAGGTCAGCACCAAACCAGCACCGTAGTGAGAACCCCGTTGTCAAACTGGGACAGAAATAGCCATATCTGACGCCCTCTTGCGGCGGGTGCAAACCGTTGTCCGGAAGGTGGTCGACCGCCTCGGAGGGCCTCCGCATGGTGGCCGCCCGCACCCTCGCCCGCCGAACTATGGTGTGCAACCACATACACGCGTGACCAGCGGGTTTCTACGGTGTGGCGACACGAACACGTCCCCGTCACTCGCTCGGAAGTGGTGCACATGGCCGCCGCAAGACCCACTGCCACGTCCCCCGGATCCATCAAGCGCATCGTCGCCGCCAGCCTCATCGGCACCACCATCGAGTGGTACGACTTCTTCCTCTACGGCTCCGCCGCCGCGCTCGTCTTCAACACGCTGTTCTTCCCCAGCGCCGACCCCCTGGTGGGCACGCTGATCGCCTTCATCACGTACGCCATCGGGTTCGCCGCCCGCCCCCTCGGCGGCATCGTCTTCGGCCACTTCGGGGACAAGGTCGGGCGCAAGAAGCTCCTGGTGCTCAGCCTCCTCATGATGGGCGGCGCCACCTTCGCGATGGGCCTGCTGCCCACGTACGGGACGATCGGCGTCTGGGCGCCGATCCTGCTGACGGTGCTCCGCCTCGTCCAGGGCTTCGCCCTCGGCGGCGAGTGGGGCGGCGCTGTCCTCATCGTCTCCGAGCACGGAGGGGAGAAGCACCGGGGCTTCTGGGCCTCGTGGCCGCAGGCCGGCGCCCCGGGCGGCAACCTGCTCGCCACCGGCGTCCTGGCACTGCTCGCCGCCGTCCAGTCGGACGCCGCCTTCCAGTCCTGGGGCTGGCGCGTCCCGTTCCTGCTCTCCGGCCTGCTCGTCATGATCGGCCTGTGGATCCGCGTCTCGGTCTCCGAGTCCCCGGTCTTCCTGGAGGCGCAGGCCAAGGCCGAGGCCGCCGCCGCGGCGGGCGCCAAGGAGGAGGCCCCGGTCGTCGAGGTCTTCCGGCGCAGCTGGCGCGAGGTGCTGTCCGCCATCGGCACCCGCTTCGGCGAGAACATCTCGTACTACATCCTCACCTCCTTCCTCCTCGTCTACGTCACCACCCACCTGGGCCTGCCGAAGAGCACCGCCCTGAACGCCGTCCTCATCGGCTCGGCCGTCCACTTCGTCACCATCCCGCTGTGGGGCGCGCTCTCCGACCGCGTCGGCCGGCGCCCGGTCACGCTCATCGGCTCCGTCGGCATGGCGGTCTGGGCCTTCGTCTTCTTCGGCCTCGTCGACTCCGAGTCGTTCGCGGTCATCACCCTGGCCGTCACCGCCGGCCTGCTGCTGCACGGCGCGATGTACGGCCCGCAGGCCGCGTTCATCTCCGAGATGTTCGACACCAAGGTCCGCTACTCCGGCGCCTCCATGGGCTCCCAGCTCGCCTCGATCCTCGCCGGCGCGCTCGCCCCGATCATCGCCGTCGAACTCCTCAAGGACTACGGCAGCTCCACGCCCATCAGCGTCTACCTCTGCGCGGCGGCGGTGATCACCACCATCACCGTCGCCGTCACCCGGGAGACCCTCGGCCGCGACCTCGCCCGCGACGGCCGCGCCGACCGCGCCGAGGGGACCCCGGCGGAGCCCGTCGCACCCTCGCCCGCGCCGGCGTCGCCGAGATCGTCATCGCCACCCGCACCCTCGCCCGCGCCGAGCGGCTCGCCGAGATCCTCGCCGAGCC
>NZ_JBEZUZ010000046.1:0-57552 GCF_040636735.1 Streptomyces sp. NPDC035033
CGTGGTCGTGCTCCATCACCTCCGACAGCGCCGCCAGGACGCCCGCCCGCAAGCCCCGCACCATCAAGCTCGGCAGCCCCCGGCCCCGGCTCCGGCTGATCTCCGTCGGGCTGACCCTCGTCATGCTGGCCTTCGTGGTCCGGCTGCTCCAGGTCCAGGCCGTCGACGCCGGCGCGTACGCGGCCAAGGCCGCCACGTACCGCTTCCAGGAGTACACGCTCTCCGCCGAGCGCGGCGAGATCACCGACCGCAGCGGCATCGCCCTGGCCACCAGCGTCGACGCCTACGACATCACCGCCGACCCGAAGCTCTTCACCCCCGAGGAGTCCAAGGTCCGCGACGCGCCCGAGCAGGCCGCCGCCCTCCTCGCCCCCCTCCTGGGCAAGGAACCGGCCGAGCTGGCCAAGAAGCTCCGCACCCCCAAGTCCCGCTACACCCTGCTCGCCCGCAAGCAGACCCCGCAGGTGTGGAACCAGATCAAGGACCTCAAGAAGGTCTACGGGCAGAAGGCCCAGGCCCCCGGCGGCACCGGCGTCAACCTGCTCGGCGGCGTCCTCAGCGAGCCCAGCACCAAGCGGGTCTACCCCAACGGCGACCTCGGCGCCGGGATACTGGGCTACGTCAACGCGGAGGGCCGCGGCGCCGGCGGCATCGAGTCCATGCTCGACCCCGAACTCGCCGGCCGGGACGGAAAGATCCGCTTCACCGCCTCCGGCGGCCGGCAGGTCCCCACCGCCGGCTCCCAGGGCACCCCCGCCGTCCCCGGCTCCGACATCGAGCTCACCATCGACCGGGACATCCAGTGGGCCGCCCAGCGGGCCATCAGCGAGCAGGTCCGCAAGTCCCGGGCCGACCGCGGCTACGTCATCGTCCAGGACACCCGCACCGGCGAGATCCTCGCCATGGCCAACGCCCCCGGCTTCGACCCCAACGACCTCTCCGCCGCCAACGCCGCCGCCATGGGCAACGCCGCCCTCCAGGACGCCTACGAGCCCGGCTCCACCAGCAAGGTCATCTCCATGGCCGCCGTCCTGGAGGAGGGCAAGGCCGCCCCCGACACCCACGTCGTCGTCCCCAACCGGCTCCACCGCGGCGACCGGCTCTTCAAGGACGACATCGACCACCCGACCTGGTACCTGACCCTCAACGGCGTCCTCGCCAGGTCCAGCAACATCGGCACCATCCTCGCCACCGGCCAGCTCGGCAAGGACCAGGCCGAGTCCAACCGCGTCCTCGACGGCTACCTCCGCCGCTTCGGCATCGGCAGCCCCACCGGCCTCGGCTTCCCCGGCGAGACCGCCGGCATCCTCGCCGAGCCCGAGGACTGGTCCACCTCGCAGCAGTACACGATCCCCTTCGGCCAGGGCCTCTCCGTCAACGCCCTCCAGGCCGCCTCGGTCTACTCGACCATCGCCAACGGAGGCGTACGGATCGCCCCCACCCTGGTCCGCGGCACCAAGGGCCCCGACGGGCGCTTCACCCCCGCCCCCGCGCCCGCGCAGACCCGGGTCGTCAGCGAGAAGACCGCCAAGACCCTCGCCCAGATGCTGGAATCCGTTGTCGAGGACCGCGAGGGCACCGGCACCAAGGCCGCCATCCCCGGCTACCGCGTCGCCGGCAAGACCGGCACCGCCAACCGCGTCGACCCCGAACTCGGCCGCTACAAGGGCTACACCGCCTCGTTCGCCGGCTTCGCCCCCGCCGACCAGCCCCGCGTCACCGTCTACTGCGCCATCCAGAACCCCACCAAGGGCAGCTACTTCGGCGGCCAGATCTGCGGACCCATCTACAAGAAGGTCATGGAGTTCGCCCTCAAGACCCTCCACGTGGCACCCACCGGCAGCGAACCCCCCCGCCTGCCGGTCACCTTCGAACCCACCCCGTGACCCCCGGGAGCACCACCAGTGACGACGATCACCCCCCACTCCGGGAACCGGAAAACGAACTCCGGCGACGCCCCCCGCTCGTTTGGTCCCCCGCAGGGTGCGCCCGGTACGCTCACCGCCGTGCCACACGCTGATCAGTCCCGAACCACCCCGCCCCGCCCGGAGCGGGCCCGCCCCACACCCCTGGGCGAGCTCGCGGCACGGCTGGGCACCGAGCTCCCCGACGCCGCACACGACGTCCCGGTCTCGGGCATCACCCACGACTCCCGCGCCGTCCGGCCCGGGGACGTGTACGCGGCCCTCCCCGGCGCCCGCCTGCACGGCGCCGACTTCGTCGCCCAGGCCGCCGGCCTCGGCGCCGCCGCGGTCCTCACCGACCCGACGGGCGCCGAGCGCGCCGCCGCCACCGGCCTGCCCGCCCTCGTCGTCGAGGACCCGCGCGGCCGGATGGGCGAACTCGCCGCCGAGATCTACGGCCGCCCCGGCGCGGACCTCCTCCAGATCGGCATCACCGGCACCTCCGGCAAGACCACCACCGCCTACCTCGTCGAGGGCGGACTGCGCGGCGCCGGGAAGCACACCGGGCTCGTCGGCACCGTCGAGATGCGCATCGGCGACGAGCGCATCAAGTCGGAGCGCACCACCCCCGAGGCCACCGACCTCCAGGCCCTCTTCGCCGTCATGCGCGAACGCGGCGTCGAGGCCGTCGCCATGGAGGTCTCCAGCCACGCCCTCGTGCTCGGCCGGGTCGACGGCTGCGTCTTCGACGTCGCCGTCTTCAACAACCTCAGCCCGGAGCACATGGAGTTCCACTCCGACATGGAGGACTACTTCCGGGCCAAGGCCATGCTCTTCACCCCCGAGCGCAGCCGGATCGGCGTCGTCAACGTCGACGACGAGTACGGCCGCCGGCTCGCCAAGGAGGCGACCGTCCCGGTCGTCACCTTCTCCGCGGCCGGCGGCGCCGACGCCGACTGGCGCGCCGAGGACGTCGTCCTGGGCGCCGCCGACTCCACCTTCACGGCCGTCGGCCCCGAGGGCGAGCGGATCCCCGCCACCGCCCCGCTGCCCGGCCCGTTCAACGTCGCCAACACCCTCGCCGCCATCGCGACCCTCGCCACCGCCGGACTCGACCCGAGGACGGCCGCCGACGGCGTCGCCGCCGTCCCCGGCGTCCCCGGCCGGCTGGAGCGCGTCGACGCCGGCCAGCCGTACCTCGCCGTCGTCGACTACGCGCACAAGACCGACGCCGTCGAGTCGGTGCTCCGCTCGCTGCGCGAGGTCACCGAGGGCCGGCTGCACGTGGTCATCGGCTGCGGCGGCGACCGGGACACCACCAAGCGCGGCCCGATGGGCGCCGCCGCGGCCCGGCTCGCCGACACCGCCGTACTGACCTCCGACAACCCCCGCTCCGAGGACCCGCTGGCGATCCTCACCGCGATGCTCGCGGGCGCCGCAGAGGTGCCCGCGGCGGAGCGCGGCGACGTCCTGGTCGAACCCGACCGGGCCGCCGCCATCGCCGCCGCCGTCGCCCGCGCCCGGCCGGGCGACACCGTCCTGGTCGCCGGCAAGGGCCACGAACAGGGCCAGGAGATCGCCGGACGGGTCCGTCCCTTCGACGACCGCCAGGTCCTCCGCGAAGCGATCGAGGCGGCGGTCGGGGCACCGGTCGCCGCAGCGGTCGAACACCGTCACCAGAACAGTCAGGGATGAAGCAGTGATCGCCCTCTCCCTCGCCGAGATCGCCGAAATCGTCGGCGGGCAGGCGCACGACATACCGGATCCGGGCGCCCGGATCACCGGGCCCGTCGTCATCGACTCCCGCGAGGTGAAGCCCGGCAGCCTCTTCGCCGCCTTCGCCGGGGAGCGCGTCGACGGCCACGACTACGCGGAGCGCGCCGTCGAGGCGGGCGCGACGGCGGTGCTCGCCGCCCGCCCCCTGGGCGTCCCCGCGATCGTCGTGGACGACGTGCAGGCCGCACTGGGCGCCCTCGCCCGCGCGGTCGTCGAGCGGCTCGGCACCGACGTCGTCGCCCTCACCGGCTCGGCCGGCAAGACCTCCACCAAGGACCTGATCGCCCAGGTCCTCGAACGCCACGCGCCCACCGTCTGGACGCCCGGCTCCCTCAACAACGAGATCGGCCTGCCGCTCACCGCGCTCAAGGCCACCGGGGAGACCCGGCACCTCGTCCTGGAGATGGGCGCCCGCGGCATCGGCCACATCCGCTACCTGACCGGGCTCACCCCGCCCCGGATCGGGCTCGTCCTCAACGTGGGCTCCGCCCACATCGGCGAGTTCGGCGGACGCGAGCAGATCGCCGAGGCCAAGGGCGAGATGGTCGAGTCGCTGCCGTCCGCGGAGGACGGGGGAGTGGCGGTCCTCAACGCCGACGACCCGCTCGTCCGCGCGATGGCGAGCCGCACGAAGGCCCGCGTGACCCTCTTCGGCGAAGCGGACGAAGCGGCCGTACGTGCCGAGAACGTCCACCTCACCGACGCCGGCCGCCCCTCTTTCACGCTTCACACACCCACCGGGTGCAGCGACGTGACCTTGCGCCTGTACGGTGAGCACCACGTGTCGAACGCGCTCGCAGCGGCCGCCGTCGCGCACGAGCTGGGCATGCCTGTCGAGGAGATCGCCACCGCGCTCTCCGAGGCCGGCTCCCTGTCGCGCTGGCGCATGGAGGTCACCGAGCGTCCGGACGGCGTGACGATCGTCAACGACGCCTACAACGCGAACCCCGAGTCCATGCGAGCCGCCCTGCGCGCGCTCGCGGCCATGGGCCGGGCCGGACAGGCCCGCGGGGCCCGTACGTGGGCGGTGCTCGGCAAGATGGCCGAGCTCGGTGACGCGTCGCTCGCCGAGCACGACGCGGTCGGACGGCTCGCCGTCCGGCTCAACGTCAGCAAGCTCGTCGCGGTCGGGGACAGGGAAGCGTCCTGGCTGCAACTGGGCGCCTATAACGAGGGTTCGTGGGGTGAGGAGTCGGTGCACGTGTCCGACGCGCAGGCGGCGGTCGACCTGTTGCGCAGGGAGCTGCGCCCGGGGGACGTGGTCCTGGTGAAGGCCTCCCGGTCGGTCGGTCTCGAGCAGGTCGCCCTGGCGCTGCTCGACACTGAGGGCGAGGTATCGGGCCGATGAGGCAGATCCTCTTCGCGGGGGCCATCGGCCTCTTCCTGACCCTGATCGGCACCCCGCTGCTCATCAAGCTGCTGGCCCGCAAGGGGTACGGGCAGTTCATCCGGGACGACGGCCCGCGCGGCCACCTCGGGAAGAAGGGCACGCCCACCATGGGCGGCATCTCCTTCATCCTGGCCACGCTCATCGCGTACGCCCTGGCGAAGGTCATCACCGGCGAGGACCCGACGTACTCGGGCGTCCTGGTGCTGTTCCTGATGGCCGGCATGGGCCTGGTCGGCTTCCTCGACGACTACATCAAGATCGTCAAGCAGCGTTCGCTGGGCCTGCGGGCCAAGGCGAAGATGGCCGGCCAGCTCATCGTCGGCATCGCCTTCGCGGTGCTCTCGCTCCAGTTCGCGGACGCGCGCGGGCTCACCCCGGCCTCCGAGAAGCTCTCCTTCATCACCGACTTCGGCTGGACGATCGGCCCGGTCCTCTTCGTGGTCTGGGCGCTCTTCATGATCCTGGCCATGTCCAACGGCGTGAACCTGACGGACGGTCTGGACGGCCTGGCCACCGGCGCCTCCGTGATGGTCTTCGGCGCCTACACCTTCATCGGGCTGTGGCAGTTCCAGGAGTCCTGCGCCAACGCGCTGACCCTCACCAACCCGAACGCCTGCTTCGAGGTCCGCGACCCGCTCGACCTCGCGGTCGTGGCCTCCGCCCTCATGGGCGCCTGCTTCGGCTTCCTGTGGTGGAACACCTCGCCCGCCAAGATCTTCATGGGTGACACCGGCTCCCTCGCGCTCGGCGGCGCGCTCGCCGGTCTCGCCATCTGCTCCCGTACGGAGCTGCTGCTCGCGCTGCTCGGCGGTCTCTTCGTCCTGATCACCCTCTCGGTGGTCATCCAGGTCGGATCGTTCCGCATGACCGGCAAGCGGGTCTTCCGGATGGCCCCCCTCCAGCACCACTTCGAACTCAAGGGGTGGTCCGAGGTCCTGGTCGTCGTCCGGTTCTGGATCATCCAGGGCATGTGCGTCATCGTGGGCCTGGGCCTCTTCTACGCGGGATGGGCAGCCGACAAGTGAGCGAAGAGCTGGACTGGCAGGGCAAGCGGGTCACGGTCGCGGGTCTCGGGGTCTCCGGCATCCCGGCCGCCCGGGTCCTGCACGGCCGCGGCGCCGTGGTGACCGTCGTCAACGACGGCGACGACGAGCGCTCCCGGGCGCAGGCCGCCGAGCTGGAGGCGGAGGGGATCACCGTCCGCCTCGGCGACGGCGCGACCCTGCCGGCCGGCACCGAGCTGGTCGTCACCACCCCCGGCTGGCAGCCGGACAAGCCGCTCTTCGCGGCCGCCGCCGAGGCGGGCGTGGAGATCTGGGGCGACGTCGAGCTGGCCTGGCGGCTCCGCGGCCCGGACGCGGCCCCGTGGCTGGCGATCACCGGCACCAACGGCAAGACCACCACGACCCGGATGCTCGCCTCCATCCTGGAGGCCGCCGGGCTGCGGACCGCCGCCGTCGGCAACATCGGCGTCTCCCTCCTCGACGCCGTCCTCGGCGAGGAGACGTACGACGTGCTCGCCGTCGAGCTGTCCAGCTACCAGCTGCACTGGGCGCCCTCCGTGCGCGCCCACTCGGCCGCCGTGCTCAACCTGGCGCCCGACCACCTCGACTGGCACGGCTCCATGGAGGCGTACGCCGCCGACAAGGGCCGGATCTACGAGGGCAACCAGGTCGCCTGCGTGTACAACGTCGCCGACCCGGTGACCGAGGACCTGGTCCGCGAGGCCGACGTCGAGGAGGGCTGCCGGGCCATCGGCTTCACCCTCGGCGTCCCCGGCCCCTCGCAGCTCGGCGTCGTCGAGGACGTCCTCGTCGACCGGGCCTTCGTCGCGAACCGGCAGAAGAACGCCCAGGAGCTCGCCGAGGTCGCCGACGTGCAGCCGCCGGCCCCGCACAACATCGCCAACGCGCTCGCCGCGGCCGCCCTCGCCCGCGCCTTCGGCGTCGAGCCCAAGGCCGTACGGGACGGGCTGCGGGCCTTCCGCCCGGACCCGCACCGGATCGAACTGGTCGAGGAGGTCGGGGGCGTGACGTACGTCGACGACTCCAAGGCCACCAACACCCACGCCGCCGAAGCCTCGTTGGCCGCCTACGACCCGATCGTCTGGATCGCCGGCGGCCTCGCCAAGGGCGCCACCTTCGACGAGCTGGTGGAGAAGTCCGCGAAGCGGCTGCGCGGCGCCGTCCTGATGGGCGCGGACCGCGCGCTGATCCGCGAAGCGCTGGCGCGACACGCCCCGGAGGTCCCGGTGGTGGACCTCGACCGGACCGACACTGGGGCGATGTCCGAGGCGGTCCGCGAGGCGGCCCGGCTCGCCCGCCCGGGGGACACCGTCCTCCTGGCCCCGGCCTGCGCCTCGATGGACATGTTCACCAACTACACCAAGCGGGGCGAGGCGTTCGCGGACGCGGTCCGCGCCCTCGCCGCCACCGGGGACGCCTGACCCGACCACTGCGAGGGTCCGGCCTACCGGGCCTGACCGGAGGGGGCAGCGAACCATGCCGAGCAAGATCGCCGGGGCGCGCCGGCCCTCCGCCCGACCGGGCGGAGGGCGGGTTCCGGCGCCCCCGAGAGGGGCGCGCGGCGGAGGCGTGCGCGGGTTCTACGCACGGGCGCGGCGGGCATGGGACCGGCCGCTCACGGCGTACTACGTGATCATCGGCGCGGGGCTCCTCATCACCGCGCTCGGCCTGGTGATGGTCTACTCGGCCTCGATGATCACGGCGCTCCGCTACGAGCTGGTGCCGTCCTACTTCTTCCGCAAGCAGTTCTTCGCCGCGCTCCTGGGCACCGGACTGCTCCTCGTCGCCTCGCGGATGCCGGTGAAGCTGCACCGGGCGCTCGCCTACCCGATCCTGGTCGGCGCGGTCTTCCTCATGGTGCTCGTGCAGATCCCGGGGATAGGGCATTCCGTCGGCGGCAACCAGAACTGGATCTCGCTGGGCGGCCCGTTCATGCTCCAGCCCAGCGAGTTCGGCAAGCTGGCGCTGATCCTGTGGGGCGCCGACCTGCTCGCCCGCAAGCAGGACACGAAGCTCCTGGCCCAGTGGAAGCACATGCTCGTGCCGCTGGTGCCGGGGGCCTTCATGCTGCTGGGGCTGATCATGCTCGGCGGCGACATGGGCACCGCGATCATCCTCACCGCGATCCTCTTCGGCCTGCTGTGGACGGCCGGCGCCCCCACCCGGCTCTTCGTCGGCGTGCTCGTGGTGGCCACGTCGATCGGCGTGCTGCTGATCAGGACCAACCCCAACCGGATGCGGCGCTTCGAGTGCATCGGCGCCACCGATCCGGGCGGCGAGGGGGCCCCGTGCCTCCAGGCCGCGCACGGTATCTATGCTCTGGCGTCGGGCGGATGGTTCGGTTCCGGGCTCGGCGCGAGTGTGGAAAAATGGGGCCAACTACCCGAAGCGCACACCGACTTCATCTTCGCGGTCACCGGTGAGGAACTGGGCCTCGCGGGGACGCTGTCGGTGCTCGCCCTGTTCGCGGCCCTAGGCTATGCGGGTATCCGCGTGGCCGGACGCACGGAGGACCCCTTCGTGAGATTCGCCGCGGGAGGCGTGACCACCTGGATCACGGCCCAGGCCGTGGTCAACATCGGTGCGGTGCTCGGCCTGCTGCCGATCGCCGGCGTCCCGCTCCCGCTGTTCTCTTACGGGGGGTCGGCCCTGCTGCCGACCATGTTCGCCGTCGGGCTCCTGATCGCCTTCGCGCGACAGGAACCCGCCGCGAAAGCGGCCCTGGCCATGCGCCGCCCCGGCTGGGGCAAGCGGGCCGGGGTGAGATGGAAGTCGATGCGACGGCGCGTCAAGAAGCGCCCGTCCGGAGAGCGGTGAATTTCGGTGCATGTCGTACTCGCCGGCGGGGGGACCGCCGGTCACATCGAGCCGGCGCTCGCCCTCGCGGACGCCCTGCGCAGGCAGGACCCGAGCGTGGGCATCACGGCGCTGGGCACGGAGAAGGGCCTGGAGACCCGGCTCGTGCCCGAGCGGGGCTACGAGTTGGCGCTCATCCCCGCCGTACCGCTGCCCCGCAAGCCCACCCCCGAGCTGATCACGGTCCCCGGGCGCCTGCGCGGCACCATCAAGGCCGCCGAGCAGATCCTGGAGCGCACCAGGGCGGACGTCGTGGTCGGCTTCGGCGGCTACGTGGCGCTCCCCGGCTACCTGGCCGCCAAGCGGCTCGGCGTGCCGATCGTGGTCCACGAGGCCAACGCCCGGCCCGGCCTGGCCAACAAGATCGGCTCCCGGTACGCGGCCGCGGTCGGCGTCGCCACCCCGGACTCCAAGCTGCGCAACGCCCGTTACATCGGCATCCCGCTGCGGCACACCATCGCCACCCTGGACCGGGCCCGGGTCCGGCCCGAGGCGCGCGCCGCCTTCGGCCTCGACCCCAACCTGCCCACGCTGCTGGTCTCCGGCGGCTCCCAGGGCGCCCGCCGGCTCAACGAGGTCATCCAGCAGATCGCCCCGGTGCTCCAGCGCTCCGGCATCCAGATCCTGCACGCGGTCGGCCCGAAGAACGAGGTGCCGCGCGTCGACAACATGCCCGGAATGCCGCCCTACGTGCCGGTACCGTACGTGGACCGGATGGATCTGGCGTACGCCGCGGCCGACATGATGCTCTGCCGCGCCGGCGCCATGACCGTCGCCGAGCTCTCCGCCGTCGGACTGCCCGCCGCCTACGTCCCGCTGCCCATCGGCAACGGCGAACAGCGGCTCAACGCGCAGCCGGTGGTCAAGGCCGGCGGCGGACTCCTCGTCGACGACGCGGAGCTGTCGCCGCAGTGGGTGCAGGCCAACGTCCTGCCCGTGCTGGCCGATCCGCACCGGCTGTACGAGATGTCCCGCGCCGCCTCCGAGTTCGGCCGCAGGGACGCCGACGACCTGCTCGTCGGCATGGTGTACGAGGCGATCGCCGCCCGCCGACAGGCGTAGCGGAGGACCGAGGGAAGAGGCGCGCGTGGCAGCCGGACCGACGACCGCGGAGAAGAGCGGCACCGGGAAGCGACAGGGACCGTCGGACCGGCCGCCGCGCCCGGCCGGGCGGCTGCGGCCCACCGGGCTGCGGCTCGCCCTGATCGCCGCCGGTGTGCTCCTGCTCGCCGGCGGCACGGTCTGGGCCCTCTACGGCTCCACCTGGTTCCGTGTGGAACGTGTGAAGACTTCGGGCACGGCGGTGCTCACCCCCGCCCAGGTCGAGGCCGTCGCCGCCGTCCCGGTCGGCGCCCCGCTCGTCACCGTCGACACCGACGCCATCGAGGCGCGGCTCCGGGAGGAACTGCCCCGCATCGCGTCGGTCGACGTATTCCGGTCCTGGCCGCACGGAATCGGTCTGAAAGTGACCGAACGGAAACCCGTGCTCCTTCTGGAAAAGCGCGGATCATTCACCGAAGTCGACTCCGCCGCCGTTCCGTTCGCGACCGTCACCACCCCGACCCGCGGCGTCCCCCGCCTCGTCCTCGACGTGGCCGCTTCGCCCAGCCTGCGCCGCTTCGACGCGGACCGGCTGCTGGCCGAGGCGGTGCGCGTACGGAGTGAACTCCCGGACGCGATCGCGAAGGACACTCGTGTCGTACGCCTCTCCTCGTACGATTCCGTCACTCTGGAACTCACCGGCGACCGCACCGTCTTCTGGGGCAGCGCCGAACACGGGTCCGTCAAGGCCCGGGTCCTCACCGCCCTCATGAAAGCGACTCCCGAAGCGGGACACTTCGACGTAAGTGCCCCCAGCGCGCCCGCCTCCTCCGGGAGTTGACGCGCGCCGGCGCCGGCCAGCACCCTGGTTGGCCAGCGCTACGGGTGATCACATAGGGTGAAAAGAAAAACGGGAGGTTCGGCGTGTTCGTTGAACGCGCGCCACTTGTCGACTTAGTGTCCTGTTCGGAAGAGTCCAGCGAACAGAGACACTGGTAACCCTAAACTTCAACGTTAGGGTTGGGGTCGGCGTCCGGACCACCCCATCGGCATCCGTCGTCGCGGCGCACCAACCACAGCGCAGCGACGACACGTAACTCGAGGCGAGAGGCCTTCGACGTGGCAGCACCGCAGAACTACCTCGCAGTCATCAAGGTCATCGGTGTCGGCGGCGGTGGTGTCAATGCCATCAACCGAATGATCGAGGTCGGTCTCAAGGGCGTCGAGTTCATCGCCATCAACACCGACGCACAGGCACTGTTGATGAGCGACGCCGACGTCAAGCTCGACGTCGGCCGTGAACTGACCCGCGGCCTCGGGGCCGGGGCCAACCCCGCCGTCGGCCGCAAGGCGGCCGAGGACCACCGCGAGGAGATCGAGGAGGTCCTCAAGGGGGCCGACATGGTCTTCGTCACCGCCGGCGAGGGCGGCGGCACCGGCACCGGCGGCGCCCCCGTCGTCGCCAACATCGCGCGGTCGCTCGGCGCCCTGACGATCGGCGTGGTCACCCGCCCGTTCACCTTCGAGGGCCGCCGTCGCGCCAACCAGGCGGAGGACGGCATCGCCGAGCTCCGCGAAGAGGTCGACACCCTCATCGTCATCCCGAACGACCGCCTGCTGTCCATCTCGGACCGCCAGGTCTCGGTCCTCGACGCCTTCAAGTCGGCCGACCAGGTCCTGCTCAGCGGTGTCCAGGGCATCACCGACCTCATCACCACCCCCGGTCTGATCAACCTGGACTTCGCCGACGTCAAGTCGGTCATGTCCGAGGCCGGTTCCGCCCTCATGGGCATCGGCTCCGCCCGCGGCGACGACCGCGCGGTGGCCGCCGCCGAGATGGCGATCTCCTCGCCGCTCCTGGAGGCGTCCATCGACGGCGCCCGAGGCGTGCTGCTCTCCATCTCCGGCGGCAGCGACCTCGGCCTCTTCGAGATCAACGAGGCAGCCCAGCTGGTCAGCGAGGCCGCCCACCCGGAGGCCAACATCATCTTCGGCGCCGTCATCGACGACGCCCTCGGCGACGAGGTCCGGGTCACCGTCATCGCGGCCGGCTTCGACGGCGGCCAGCCGCCGGCCCGCCGGGACAACATCATCGGCTCGGTCTCCGCCAAGCGCGAGGAGCCGGCCCCGACCCCCCGCGTCGCCCCCGAGCCGGCCCGCCCGCTCGGCGGCCTCGGCACGGTGGCCCCCCGCGAGGAGCCCGTCGCCGCCCCGGAGCCGGCCCCGGTCGTCAACGAGGCGCCGCTGCCGCCCGTCCCGCCGGTGGTCCCGCCGGCCCGCCCGTACGCGGACAGCCCGGCCGAGGAGCTGGACGTCCCGGACTTCCTGAAGTGATAGGGCACCGCTTCACGACGAACGGCGCGCACTTCGCCTTCACCGACCGGTGGGGCGGGGTGAGCGCCGTTCCGTACGAGGAGCTCAACCTCGGCGGCGCCGTCGGCGACGACCCGGAGGCCGTACGGTCCAACCGGGCCCGCGCCGCCGGGGAGCTCGGCCTCGACCCCGCCCTGGTCGTCTGGATGAACCAGGTCCACGGCGCCGGCGTCGCCGTGGTCGACGGCCCCTGGGAGAACGGCGGGGCCGTCCCCGCCGTCGACGCGGTCGTCACCACCCGCCGCGGCCTCGGCCTCGCGGTCCTCACCGCGGACTGCGTCCCCGTCCTCCTCGCCGACCCGGTCGCCGGGGTCGCCGCCGCCGCCCACGCCGGGCGGCCCGGCATGACCGCCGGGGTCGTCCCCGCGGCCGTCGGGGCGATGGTGGAGCTCGGCGCCGAGCCCGCGCGGATCACCGCCCGCACCGGCCCCGCCGTCTGCGGCCGCTGCTACGAGGTCCCCGAGGCGATGCGCGCCGAGGTCGCCGCCGTCGAACCCGACGCGTGGGCGGAGACCTCCTGGGGCACGCCCGCCGTGGACGTCGCCGCCGGGGTCCGCGCCCAGCTGGCCCGGCTCGGGGTCACCGACGTCGAGGACGCCGGGGTCTGCACCCTGGAGTCGCGCGACCACTACTCGTACCGACGCGACCGCACCACGGGGCGACTCGCGGGATATGTCTGGTTGGACAGGAAAGACGCATGACGGACCGTACGGCCGAACTCGCCGAGAACCTCGCGCGGGTGGAGGAGCGGATCGCGGCCGCCTGCGCCGCCGCGGGGCGCCCCCGCGAGGAGGTGACCCTGATCGTGGTCACCAAGACCTACCCCGCGAGCGACGTGCGGATCCTGCACGGGCTCGGGGTGCGGCACGTGGCGGAGAACCGCGACCAGGACGCCGCCCCCAAGGCCGCGGCCTGCGCGGATCTCGATCTCACCTGGCACTTCGTCGGTCAGTTGCAGACCAACAAGGTCAGATCCGTGGTGGGTTATGCCGATGTGGTGCAGTCCGTCGACCGGCCCAAGCTCGTCTCCGCCCTCTCCGCGGCCGCGGAGAAGGCGGACCGCGAACTCGGCTGCCTGATCCAGGTCGCCCTCGACGCCGAGGCCGGCGGCCGGGGCGACCGCGGCGGCGTGTCGCCGGACGGGGTGGCGGAGTTGGCCGAGGCGCTGGACGCGGCGCCGGGGCTGCGGCTCGACGGCCTGATGACCGTCGCCCCGCTGGTCGGCGCGTACGCGGGCCGGCAACGCGCGGCCTTCGACCGGCTGATGGATTTGTCGACTGCCCTGCGCGCGACCCGTCCGGCTGCGAACATGGTGTCAGCGGGGATGAGTGCGGACCTCGAGGACGCCATCGCTGCCGGGGCGACACACGTACGCGTCGGTACGGCGGTACTCGGCGTCCGCCCGAAGCTCGGGTAACGTCGCGAAGCAGGTCGGACCACAGCAGAAAATATGGTCATTCCGTGAACGGCGGGGTGGCCCGTGGATCGCGGGCACTTGGTGACGAGGCCGATCCACCACAGAGCGGAGGAATCGGAGAATGGCCGGCGCGATGCGCAAGATGGCGGTCTACCTCGGTCTCGTGGAGGACGATGGGTACGACGGCCGGGGCTTCGACCCCGACGACGACTTCGAGCCCGAGCTGGAGCCGGAGCCCGAGAGGGAGCGGCGTCACACCCCCCCGCGCCAGGTGGAGCGCGAGGAGCCCGTGCGCGTGGTGGCGCCCCCGGCCCCCCGGGAGCCGGTCGCCCACTCTGCCCCGGTACTCGCCGAAAGCGGACGTCCGGCCCGAATTGCCCCCGTGGCATCCATCACACCCGAACGCCCGAGCCTGGAGAAGAACGCACCGGTGATCATGCCCAAGGTCGTGTCCGAGCGGGAGCCGTACCGCATCACCACACTGCACCCCCGGACCTACAACGAGGCCCGTACCATCGGGGAACACTTCCGTGAGGGCACCCCGGTGATCATGAACCTCACGGAGATGGACGACACGGACGCGAAGCGACTTGTCGACTTTGCCGCCGGACTCGTCTTCGGGCTCCATGGCAGCATTGAGCGCGTGACGCAGAAGGTGTTCCTGTTGTCGCCTGCTAACGTCGATGTCACGGCGGAGGACAAGGCCCGGATCGCAGAGGGCGGATTCTTCAACCAGAGCTGAGAGAACGAGACCGGACGGACCGGCCGCGAAGGCGGCCGGAACAAGTGAGAGCACGAAGGCCAGGGGAGAGGGAAACGCGGGATGGGCGTCGCACTGCAGGTGGTCTACATCGTGCTGATGTGCTTCCTCGTCTTCCTGATCTTCCGGCTGGTCATGGACTACGTCTTCCAGTTCGCCCGGTCGTGGCAGCCCGGGAAGGCGATGGTGGTCGTTCTGGAGGCCACCTACACTGTCACCGATCCACCGCTCAAGCTTCTGCGGCGGCTCATCCCGCCGCTCCGTCTCGGGGGCGTGGCACTCGACCTGTCCTTCTTCGTTCTGATGATCATCGTCTACATCCTCATCTCCGTCGTGAACTCCCTCGCGAGGTGAGTGTGGACGATACGGTCCTGCCGACTGCCGACGACTACGTAGAGGTGAAGAAGAGATGCCGCTGACCCCCGAGGACGTGCGGAACAAGCAGTTCACGACCGTCCGCCTGCGAGAAGGCTATGACGAGGACGAGGTCGATGCCTTTCTCGACGAGGTCGAGGCCGAGCTGACCCGCCTGCTCCGCGAGAACGAGGACCTGCGCGCCAAGCTGGCCGCCGCCACGCGCGCGGCCGCGCAGAACCAGCAGCAGGCCATGCGCAAGCCGCCGGAGCCGCAGGACAACCGTCCCGGTCCCGGCGCCCCCGTGCCCGCCGCCATATCCGGTCCGCCGGTCCAGCAGCAGCCGCCGCAGATGGGCCCGCCGCAGCTGCCTTCCGGCGCTCCTCAGCTTCCCGCCGGCCCCATGCAGGGCGGACCCATGGGTCCGGGCCCGATGCAGGGCGGTCCGATGGGTCCCGGCCCGATGCAGGGCGGCCCCATGGGTCACCCGCAGCAGCAGATGCAGCCGCAGCCGCCGCAGCAGCCCGGTGGCGACAGCGCCGCCCGCGTGCTCTCGCTGGCGCAGCAGACCGCCGACCAGGCGATCGCCGAGGCCCGCTCCGAGGCCAACAAGATCGTCGGCGAGGCGCGCTCCCGCGCCGAGGGCCTGGAGCGGGACGCCCGCGCCAAGGCGGACGCGCTGGAGCGGGACGCGCAGGAGAAGCACCGCGTCGCGATGGGCTCCCTGGAGTCCGCCCGCGCCACGCTGGAGCGCAAGGTCGAGGACCTGCGCGGCTTCGAGCGCGAGTACCGGACCCGTCTGAAGTCCTACCTGGAGTCGCAGCTGCGTCAGCTGGAGACCCAGGCGGACGACTCGCTGGCCCCGCCGCGGACCCCGGCGACGGCCTCGCTGCCGCCGGCCCCGTCCATGGCGTCCGCCGGCGCGAGCGCCCCGTCGTACGGCGGCAACGGCCCGATGGGCGGCGGTCCGTCCATGGGCGGCGCCCCGTCCTACGGCGGTCAGCAGCAGATGTCCCCGGCGATGACGCAGCCGATGGCGCCGGTGCGGCCGCAGGCGCCGCAGCCGATGCAGCAGGCGCCGGCGCCGATGCGGGGCTTTCTGATCGACGAGGACGACAACTGAGGCGGCGACTGAACGTGCGGTGAGCACGTAGCCGTCGGCAGCCGAAGGGCCAGGCCTGGATCCCCAGGACCTGGCCCTTCGCCGTACCCACGAAACCCGCCCGGGCTGCGCCCGCCGTCCCCTGTGGCCTGCGCCCGGCGTCCCCGCGTGGGCTGCGCCTGGCGTCCCGTGTGGGCTGCGCCCGCCGTCCCTGTGGGCAATCGTCCCGCTGGGGGTCCCCCCTGGACGAAGTCCTTGGGGGAGGGACGGGTGGGCACAGGGACGGCGCCCTGTGCCGGGCCAAGGCTTTCCGGGCCTGAACCCGCACCCCTTGTACGACGCCGTACCGGTGCGGGTCCAGGCGCATGTGCGGAGGCACCCGCAAGGGTGCCGTTCCGTTGTGCCCACCCTCCCCCAAGGACTTCGTCCAGGGGGGACCCCCAGCCCCAGCGGAACGATTGCCCACAACGAAACGGCGGGCGCAGCCCACAGCGGGATGGGGCGCGGCGGCACCGTAACCGGCCCCGCCGGCGCGGCCCACAACGGAGTGGTGGGGTGGCGGCGCCGGCCGTTCTGGAGGGGGGCGGGCGCCGCCGGCGTGGGTCAGGCCTTGCGGAGGTGGAAGGTGAGGGCGAGGGGGGCGTCCTGGACGGCGGGACCGTACGCCGCGTCCGGCTCGCCCTGCGCGTAGTCCGTCGCCAGGACCTCGTCCGCGATCAGGTCCGCGTGGACCGTCAGCGCCTCCGCCGTCTCCTCCGACGTGGAGGTCCAGCGCAGCGCGATGCGGTCGGCGACGTCGAGGCCGCTGTTCTTGCGGGCCTCCTGGATCAGGCGGATCGCGTCCCGGGCCAGGCCGGCGCGGCGCAGCTCGGGGGTGATCTCCAGGTCCAGGGCGACCGTCGCGCCGGAGTCGGAGGCGACCGACCAGCCCTCGCGCGGGGTCTCCGTGATGATGATCTCCTCGGGGGTGACGGTGATCGTCTCGCCGTTCACCTCCAGGCTCGCCTCGCCGTCCCGCAGGGCCAGCGCCAGCGCCGCCGCGTCGGCCGCGGCGACGGCCTTGGCGACGTCCTGGACGCCCTTGCCGAAGCGCTTGCCGAGCGCGCGGAAGTTCGCCTTGGCGGTGGTGTCGACGAGGCTGCCGCCGACCTCGGAGAGGGAGGCCAGGGAGGAGACGTTGAGCTCCTCCGTGATCTGGGCCTGGAGCTCCGGGGAGAGCGCCGCGAAGCCGTTCGCCGCGACCAGCGCGCGGGAGAGCGGCTGGCGGGTCTTCACGCCGGACTCGGCGCGGGTCGCGCGGCCCAGCTCGACCAGCCGGCGGACCAGCGCCATCTGCTCGGAGAGGGTGCCGTCGATCAGCGCCGCGTCGGCCTCCGGCCAGGTGGCGAGGTGGACCGACTCGGGGGCGTCCGGGGCGACCGGGACGACCAGGTCCTGCCAGACCCGCTCGGTGATGAAGGGGGTCAGCGGGGCCATCAGGCGGGTGACCGTCTCGACGACCTCGTGCAGGGTCCGCAGGGCCGCCTTGTCGCCCTGCCAGAAGCGGCGGCGGGAGCGGCGCACGTACCAGTTGGAGAGGTCGTCGACGAAGGCGGACAGGAGCTTGCCGGTGCGCTGGGTGTCGTACGCCTCCATCGCCTCGGTGGCCTCGGCGACGAGCGTGTTCAGCTCGGACAGCAGCCACCGGTCGAGGACGGAGCGGTCGGCCGGGGCCGGGTCGGCGGCGGACGGCGCCCAGCCGGCCGTACGGGCGTACAGGGCCTGGAAGGCGACCGTGTTCCAGTACGTGAGGAGGGTCTTGCGGACGACCTCCTGGATGGTGCCGTGGCCGACGCGGCGGGCCGCCCAGGGGGAGCCGCCGGCCGCCATGAACCAGCGGACGGCGTCGGCGCCGTGCTGGTCCATGAGCGGGATCGGCTGGAGGATGTTGCCGAGGTGCTTGGACATCTTGCGGCCGTCCTCGGCGAGGATGTGGCCGAGGCAGACCACGTTCTCGTACGAGGACTTGTCGAAGACGAGCGTGCCGACGGCCATCAGCGTGTAGAACCAGCCGCGGGTCTGGTCGATGGCCTCGGAGATGAACTGGGCCGGGTAGCGGCTCTCGAACAGCTCCTTGTTCCGGTACGGGTAGCCGTACTGCGCGAACGGCATGGAGCCGGAGTCGTACCAGGCGTCGATGACCTCGGGGACGCGGACGGCTTCGAGGGAGCAGCCCTCGGCCGGGCACGCGAAGGTGACGTCGTCGATGTACGGCCGGTGCGGGTCGAGGTCCGACTGGTCGGTGCCGGTCAGCTCGGTCAGCTCGGCGCGGGAGCCGACGCAGGTGAGGTGGCCCTCCTCGCAGCGCCAGATCGGCAGCGGGGTGCCCCAGTAGCGGTTGCGGGAGAGCGCCCAGTCGATGTTGTTGTTGAGCCAGTCGCCGAAGCGGCCGTGCTTGACCGACTCGGGGAACCAGTTGGTCTTCTCGTTCTCCTGGAGGAGACGGTCCTTGACGGCGGTCGTACGGATGTACCAGGACGGCTGCGCGTAGTAGAGCAGGGCCGTGTGGCAGCGCCAGCAGTGCGGGTAGCTGTGCTCGTACGGGACGTGCCTGAAGAGCAGGCCGCGGGCGTCGAGGTCGGCGGTGAGCGCCTCGTCGGCCTTCTTGAAGAAGACGCCGCCGACGAGCGGCAGCTCCTCCTCGAAGGTGCCGTCCTGGCGGACCGGGTTGACCATCGGCAGGCCGTACGCCTTGCAGACCTTGAGGTCGTCCTCACCGAAGGCGGGGGACTGGTGGACGAGACCGGTGCCGTCCTCGGTGGTCACGTAGTCGGCGTTGACGACGAAGTGCGCCTCGGCCGGGAACTCGACGAGCTCGAAGGGGCGCCGGTAGGTCCAGCGCTCCATCTCGGCGCCGGTGAAGGACTCGCCGGTGGTGACCCAGCCCTCGCCGAGGGCCTTGTCGAGCAGCGGCTCGGCGACGACGAGCCGCTCGTCGCCGTCGGTGGCGACGACGTAGGTGACCTCGGGGTGGGCGGCGACGGCCGTGTTGGACACCAGGGTCCACGGGGTGGTCGTCCAGACGAGGAGCGCGGCCTTGCCGGCGAGCGGGCCGGAGGTCAGCGGGAAGCGGACGAAGACCGAGGGGTCGACGACCGTCTCGTAGCCCTGCGCCAGCTCGTGGTCGGAGAGGCCGGTGCCGCAGCGGGGGCACCAGGGGGCGACGCGGTGGTCCTGGACGAGGAGGCCCTTGTCGAAGATCTGCTTGAGCGACCACCAGACCGACTCGATGTACGAGGGGTCCATGGTGCGGTAGGCGTCGTCGAGGTCGACCCAGTAGCCCATGCGGGTGGTGAGCTCGGCGAAGGCGTCGGTGTGGCGGGTCACCGACTCGCGGCACTTCGCGTTGAACTCCGCGATGCCGTACTCCTCGATGTCCTTCTTGCCGGAGAAGCCGAGCTCCTTCTCGACGGCGAGCTCCACCGGGAGGCCGTGGCAGTCCCAGCCGGCCTTGCGGGCCACGTGGTAGCCGCGCATGGTGCGGAAGCGGGGGAAGACGTCCTTGAAGACGCGGGCCTCGATGTGGTGGGCGCCGGGCATGCCGTTGGCGGTCGGCGGACCCTCGTAGAAGACCCACTCGGGGCGGCCCTCGGACTGCTCCAGGGTCTTGGCGAAGACCTTGTTCTCCTGCCAGAAGTCGAGCACGGAGTGCTCGAGCGCGGGCAGGTCGACCTGGGCGGGCACCTGGCGGTACTGGGGCGGTGTCATGCGGCGGACTCTCCTCCGGACGGACATTTCCTGCTTCCGTCGGAGGGACGAGAGCAGCGCTCCCGCGGTACCACCCTCCTTGGCTCCGGGCGTGACCGTCCGAAGCCCCCTCATTGGGGTCGCGACACCGGGTCTAGTCACCGCGCTCGCGTACGTGCTCCGCGCGGCTTTCTTCCGGCAGCTCCGGGGTGATGCTTCGCATCGGGCTCGCCCCCGGGCTCTCACCGTCCCCGGATCGCTCATGGCTGCGTACGACGCTACTGGTCCCCATCGACGCCTCTCGCTGAGGCCAGTGTACGGGGCGCGGGGCGCCGGGCCGACCGGATTCCCGGTGACCCGAATGGGCACACGGCGCGGCCCGGAGTTCCGGGGGGCCATGTGGGGGAGGGGGCGGGCGGATAACCCGGCGGGGAGTTGGGCACCTCTTCCCACGGGTCCGCCCCGGGGGCGGCGGGGCGGGCGGAATGGGCGGCGTGCCCCGTTGCCGAGGGCCTTGGGCCGATTTATCGTCCCAGCACGATGCGCGAGCAAGATCACAAAATGTGAAGGGGCCGCGACATGGTGGCGAAGAAGACCGCCGCGAAGCCGTCCCCGGCCGCCGCCGGGGACCCCGGGTCCGCCGGTTCCCGGGGCGACCCCGGGGCCCTGGAGGGCGCGGCCGGGAAGCGGCGGGCGGCGGCCCCGGCGCGCGCGTCGGCGAAGCGGACGTCCGCGGGGAAGGCGACCGCGGGGAAGACGACGGCCGAGAAGGCGGCCGCGGACGAGGCGGCGGAGGCCCCGGCCGGCGCGTCCGCATCGGCCGCGGCGCCGCCCGCGAAGAAGGCCGTCGCGAAAAAGACCGCCGCGAAGAAGGCCGTCGCCGAGAAGGCCACGGCCAAGAAGACGGCTGCCAAGAAGACGGCGGCGAAGAAGACCGCCGGCCCCGGGGCCGGCGCCGGGAAGGCCCCGGCGGCGAAGGCCGCCGCGAAGAAGGCGGTGGCCGGTGAGGCCCCCGGGGTGGCCGGTGAGGCCCCCGGAGGGGGCGGTGCCGGGGCCGAGGCGGCTCCGGCGGGGAAGAAGTCCGTGAAGAAGGCCGTCGGCCGGAAGGCCGCCGCGAAGAAGCAGACAGGAGCCAGGACGGTGGCAGCGAAGAAGACCGCGGGTGGCGTCGTCACGACCGCCGAGGACGAGGCGGCCGTGCCCCCGGCGCGTACCGGGGAGCTCGCGGTACGGCCCGGCGAGGACCCCTGGACGCCCGAGGAGGTCACCGAGGCCCGCAGCGTGCTCCAGGCCGAGGTGCTGCGGCTGCGCAGCGAGCTGGTCCACTCCCAGGAGGAGCTGACCGGGCTGATGCGGGACTCCGGCGACGGCGCCGGCGACGACCAGGCCGACACCGGCACCAAGAACATCACCCGCGAGCACGAGCTGGCCCTGGCCGCCAACGCGCGCGAGATGCTGGAGCAGACCGAGCACGCCCTGGAACGGCTCGACGCGGGCACGTACGGCCTCTGCGAGGTCTGCGGCAAGCCCATCGGCAAGGCCCGCATGCAGGCCTTCCCCCGCGCCACCCTCTGCGTGGAGGACAAGCAGAAGCAGGAGCGGCGCGGCTAGCGCCCCCGGAAGACGGCCCAGGCCGTTCGCGACGTGCGGGAACCGGCGGTACGGGCTGCCGGTCTCGCACGTCTGTGCCGTACCCTCGGTGCACGGTCAGGCAACGAGGTACGAGGGACTCACTCACGTGGCAGAGGCGGAGAGCGTCATCGGTACGCCGGATTCAGCAGGGGCCGAGGACTCGGCCGCCCCCGGAGAGCACGCGGAGGAGCGTCCGAAGGGCAAGCGGCGGATCGTCGCGCTCTTCGTGGTGGCCGTCCTGGCCTACCTGATCGACCTCGGCAGCAAGATCGTCGTGGTGGAGAAGCTGGAGGGCCGCGAGCCGATCAAGGTCATCGGCGACCTGCTCCGCTTCGAGGCGATCCGCAACCCGGGCGCGGCCTTCGGCATGGGCGAGGCGTTCACCATCGTCTTCACCTGCATCGCGGCCGCCGTCATCGTGGTGATCATCCGGCTGGCCCGCAAGCTCTACAGCCTGCCCTGGGCGATCGCGCTCGGCCTGCTGCTCGGCGGCGCGCTGGGCAACCTCACCGACCGGCTGTTCCGCTCGCCGGGCGTCTTCGAGGGCGCGGTCGTGGACTTCATCGCCCCGGCCCACTTCGCCGTCTTCAACCTCGCCGACTCGGCGATCGTCTGCGGCGGCATCCTGATCGTCATCCTGTCCTTCCGGGGCCTGGACCCGGACGGCACCGTCCACAAGGACTGAGCACGCAGGACCGAGCACTCCGGGCACAAGGCATACTCGACGGGTGAGCACGAGTCCCGAGATCCGCACCCTGCCCGTTCCCGATGGCCTGGAGGGCGAGCGCGTCGACGCCGCCATCGCCCGCATGTTCGGGTTTTCCCGTACGAAGGCGGCGGAGCTCGCCGCCTCGGGGAAGGTCCAGGTCGACGGCGCCGTCGTCGGCAAGTCCGAGCGGGTGAGCGGCGGCGCGTGGCTGGAGGTCGAGATGCCGGGCGCGCCCGCGCCCGTGCAGATCGTCGCCGAGCCCGTCGAGGGCATGGAGATCGTCCACGACGACGACGACATCGTGGTGATCACGAAGCCGATCGGGGTCGCCGCCCACCCCAGCCCCGGCTGGACCGGCACCACCGTGATCGGCGGCCTCGCCGCCGCCGGCTACCGGATCTCCACCTCGGGCGCCGCCGAGCGCCAGGGCATCGTGCACCGGCTCGACGTCGGCACCTCCGGCCTGATGGTGGTCGCCAAGTCCGAGTACGCGTACACCTCGCTCAAGCGCCAGTTCAAGGAGCGCACGGTCGACAAGCGCTACCACGCGCTGGTGCAGGGCCACCCGGACCCGCTGAGCGGCACCATCGACGCGCCCATCGGCCGGCACCCGAACCACGACTACAAGTGGGCCGTGACCGCCGACGGCAAGCCGTCCGTCACCCACTACGACCTGATCGAGGCGTACCGGGCGGCCTCCCTGCTCGACATCAAGCTGGAGACCGGCCGCACCCACCAGATCCGGGTGCACATGTCGGCCCACCGCCACCCCTGCGTCGGCGACCTCACCTACGGCGCCGACCCGACCATGGCCAAGCGGCTCGGGCTGACCCGCCAGTGGCTGCACGCGGTCCGGCTCGGCTTCGAGCACCCGGGCGACGGCCAGTGGGTCGAGTTCTCCTCCTCCTACCCGGCCGACCTCCGGACGGCGCTGGACCGGATCGAGGCCGAGAGCCGGTGAGCGGGGCGTACACCGTCCGCGAGGCCGTGGGCGAGGAGGACCTCGAGTTCTGCTTCGCGGTCCGCCGCGAGGTCTTCGTCGAGGAGCAGGGCGTCCCGCGGGAGATCGAGTACGACGCGTACGACGCCACCGCCGTCCACGTCCTCGCGGTCCGCGCGGACGGGGTGCCGCTGGGCACCGGGCGGCTGCTGCACGGCGCCGACGCGACCGGCAAGACCGGCGCGGACGCCTCGGTCGGTTCGCTGGGCCGGCTCGCGGTCGGCAAGGCGGCGCGCGGCCTCGGCGTCGGCGCGGCCCTGGTCAGGGCCATCGAGGACGCGGCACGCGAGCGCGGCCTGGCCGCTGTCGACCTGCACGCCCAGACGCACGCCCTCGGCTTCTACGAGCGGCTGGGGTACGTGGCGTACGGCGGCGAGTTCCCGGACGCGGGCATCCCGCACCGGGCGATGCGGCGGACGCTGTAGCGGTCCCCGGACACGGCTGAGGGCCTGGTCCGGTGGGACAGGCCCTGCGGGAAGGTCCGGGTGGCGGGGTCTCCGGTCCGGGCGCGGTGTGCGGGGGAGGAACTACTTCCAGGTGTGGCAGCCGTGCGGCCGCTCGGACGCGGGGCCGGTGCACTGGCCGCTCTGGCCCCCGCCGTTTCCGCCGTTGGTGGGCGGGTGGGGTGCCGCCAGTGCTGCCGAGCCGGCGCCGAGCACGCCGGTGACCGCCAGCACCAGGGCCGCCGCGCGGCGCCCGATGTGCTGCTTCAGCATGACATCCTCCTGACGAGTGGTCGGAATGTCCCTTTTATGATAGGCGCTCGATCTTCGAGAGGCTGAAGGGGACGCCGTGGACCAGCTCGCTCTGCTGTTCTTGCTGCTGCTCGGGGCGGTGCTCACCGTCCCCCTGGGGGAACGGCTGGGGCTGCCCGCGCCCGTCCTGATGACCCTGCTCGGGATCGTGCTGGCCTTCCTGCCCTTCGTGCCGAACGTCGACATCCCGCCCGAGTTCATCCTCCCGCTGGTGCTGCCGCCGCTGCTCTACGCCTCCGTGCAGCGGACCTCCTGGCGGCAGTTCGCGGCGAACCGGCGGCCGATCTTCCTGTTGGCGGTCGCCCTGGTCTTCGTCACCACGGCCGCCGTGGGCGCGGTCGCGGACGTGCTGGTGCCCGGCATCCCGCTGGCCGCCGCGCTCGCGCTCGGAGCCCTGGTGGCCCCGCCCGACCCGGTCGCGGCGACCGCCGTGGCCGGCTCGCTCGGGCTGCCCCGGCGGCTCGTGTCGATCCTGGAGGGCGAGGGGCTCTTCAACGACGTCACCGCGATCGTGCTCTACCACGTGGCCATCGCGGCGGTGGTGAGCGGCGAGTTCTCCTGGCCGAAGGCGCTGGGCGAGCTGGTCCTCTCGGCGGTCGTGGCGGTCGCGGTCGGCCTCGCGCTCGGCTGGCTCGCCAACAAGCTGATGGGCTTCCTCGGCGACGCCACCCTCCAGACCGGCCTCACCCTCCTCGTCCCCTTCGTCTCCTACGTCCTCGCCGAGGAGCTGCACGGCTCCGGCGTGCTCGCGGTCCTCGTCACCGCCCTCTTCCTCGCCGAGTACGCGGTCGACGCCGACGACGTGATGGGGCGGCTCGCCGGGCAGACCTTCTGGGAGGTCGTCGACACCCTCGTCACCGGCATCGCCTTCGGCCTCATCGGCCTGGAGCTGATCCACGTCTTCGGCGTCGCGGAGGACCGGTTCGGCGAGATGCTGGGCTGGGGCGCGGTGGTCGTCGGCGTGGTCGTCGGGGTCCGGCTGCTGTGGCTGCTGCCGGCCACCTGGCTGGCGAAGCGGCTGCACGACCGGCGGGACGTCGCCGAGGAGATCCCGACGAGCTGGCGGGAGACCGTCGTCATGTGGTGGTCCGGGATGCGCGGGGTGGCCTCGGTCGCGCTGGCCCTCGCCATCCCGCGGACCACCGAGGACGGCTCGCCCTTCCCCGGCCGGGACGAGCTGGTCTTCATCGCCTTCTGCGTGATCCTCGCGACCCTCGTGGTGCAGGGGCTCAGCCTGCCCTGGCTGGTGCGGAAGCTGGGGGTGCGGGCGGACGCGGACGCCGACCGGGCCTTCGAGCGGGAGCTGGCGGTGCGGGCGGCCAAGGCGGCCAAGCGGCGCCTGAAGGAGATCGAGGAGGTCGAGGAGCTGCCCGAGGAGATCGCCGAGCGGCTCCAGCGCGGGGCCTTCGACATCGGGGCGCGGATCAGCCCGGACATGGTGGACGAGGAGCGGCGGGCCGCCTTCACCGAGCGCGTCGAGCGGGTGAAGAGGCTCCAGTCGATCCAGCGGGAGATGATGTCCGCCGCGCGGCACGCCGTCCTCGCGGCGCGCAGCGAGCCGGGGGCCGACCCCGAGGTGGTGGACCGGGTGCTGCGGCAGCTGGACGTCCGCTCGATGCGCTGACCCGCCGGGTCCGGGGGGCCGTCGGCGGCGGGTGGCAGGATGGCGCGCATGGACATCATGCTTTTCCACTCGGTGCACGGGGTGCGCCCGGCCGTCGAGGCCGCCGCCGACCGGCTGCGGGCCGCCGGCCATCAGGTGTGGGTGCCGGACCTCTTCGACGGCTGGACCACCGACTCGGTGGAGGAGGGCATGGCGAAGAAGGACGAGATCGGCTCGGACGAGCTGCTGAAGCGCGCGGTGCTGGCCGCCGCCCCGTACTCGGAGCGCGGCCTCGTCTACGCGGGCTTCTCCTTCGGGGCCTCGGTCGCGCAGACCCTGGCCCTCGGCGACGAGAAGGCGCGCGGGCTGCTGCTCCTCCACGGCACCTCGGACCTCGCGCCGAACGCGTCGGTGGACGCCCTGCCCGTCCAGCTGCACGTGGCCGAGCCGGACCCGTTCGAGACGGACGACTGGCTGTCCGCCTGGTACCTCCAGATGCGGAGGGCCGGGGCGGAGGTGGAGGTCTACCGGTACCGGGGCGCCGGGCACGTCTACACGGACCCGGAGCTGCCGGACTGGGACGCCGAGGCGACGGAGCGGACCTGGGCGATCGCCCTCGACTTCCTCGACGGGCTCGACGAGGACTGAGCGGCACGGGGACGGCCCCCCGGGGATTCCCCGGGGGGCCGTTTCGCGCGCGCGGACGGGCCGTCAGGCGCGGTACGCGGTCCAGTGGTCGTTCATCCGGGTCACCTGGCCCGTGGTGAACTGGTACATGCACGCGTCGTACGTGTAGTCCATGAAGTTGTGGATCGGGTCCACGCCGGCCTTGGAGGCGCAGGAGTCACGGCCGGTCGGGCACTCGTAGGCCGGGGACTTCTCGGCCGGGGTGTCGGCGACGTAGTCGCCGTTGCCCGTGCAGCCGCCCTGGAAGGTGTGGTACAGGCCCATCCAGTGGCCGACCTCGTGGGTGGCGGTGTCGCCCTGGTTGTAGTTGGCCGCCGAGCCGCCCGGCAGGGAGGCGTCGAGCAGCACGACGCCGTCCATGGACGGGTTGGAGTTGTACGAGGACGGGAAGGTCGCCCAGCCGAGCAGGCCGCCGCTGAGGTTGGCGGTGTAGATGTTCAGCGCGTTGGCGCCGCCCTGACGGAGGGTCTGCTTCATCTGCTTCTCGGCGGTGGAGCCGGAGGCCAGGTTGTACCAGGAGGCGTTGTCCGTGTAGGTGGTGCCGGCCAGGGTGAACTGGAAGCCGGTGTTCACGTTGCCGGTGCCCTGGCCGCCGAAGGCCGCGTTGAGCACGTTCATCTGGTTGTTGATGTCCGTGGCGGTCAGCTTGCCGGTCGTGCCGCTGTGGACGACGTGGAAGTAGACCGGGATGGTCGCGCCGGCGGCGGCGGCCGTGGCGGAGAGGCGGCCGTTCGCCTTGAGCTCGGAGAGCTTCTTGCTCAGGTCGGCGTCCATGGCCTTGGCCTGGGCGGCGGAGACCTCGTTGGGCTCGTGGGCGTGGGTGTCGGCGCCCTTCTCCTTGCGGGCGCCGGACAGGGCCTCCGCGTCGTCGTGGCACTCCTCGGCGGAGGCGCCGGCCAGGGTCGGGGAGGCCTGGGCGACGACGGGGGCGGAGAAGGGCGCCAGGGCCAGGGTTCCGGCCAGGACGGCGGTGCCGAGCACACGACGTGAGGTACGCGGCGATATACGGACAAGAGCACGCACAGGTGACTCCTCGCGGGGGGTGGTGGGAGGTACTTCCTCGCCACGGCGGGGAGATTACGCGTTCATGTCAGACACCGTTGAGCGGTGATCAGGCCCAATCATTCGGAGGACAATTCCGGACATCGGGAAGAAAGTTTTGTGCGGCTTCCGGAGTTTGAGACATCGACGTAACGAAACCTGCGCCGGTGGCGGGTGGTGTGTCCGGTTTCGAGCCCCGAGAACCACCACCCGCCGTAGCCGTGTGATCTTCCGTTAACACGAAGGATCATGGCTGAAAATATTCGGTCAGATGACCGGCTGGTACACCCGCTCGACGCGCTGCGTTCCACTGAGCGTTCGGTAGGAGCGGGCCCAGGACGCCGTCGCGGCCGGGTCGCGCTTGTCGGAGACCGTGTAGTAGTCCATCTGCGAGCGCTCGGCGGTCACGTCGAGGACCCCGTAGCCGTGGTGGTCCATGTCCACCCACTTCACGTGCCGGTTGGCCGCCTTCACCGCGCCGGCGGCCACCACCGAGAGCGTGCCCGGCGCCACGTTCAGCAGGTCGTCCAGGTTGTCCGAGGTCACCGAGGTGACCACGAACTCGGTGGCCACCGAGGCGGAGAGCGGGTACGTGGCCGCCCGCGCCGGCACGTCGTTGGCCCACGCCATGTGGATGTCGCCGGTCAGGAAGACGGTGTTCCTGATCGCCCGGGAACTCAGGTGCGCCAGCAGCTCCTTGCGGTCGTCGGTGTAGCCGTCCCACTGGTCGACGTTGACCGCGATCCCCTCGGCCGGCAGCCCGAGGAGCTCGGCGAGCGGTTCGAGCAGATGGGCGGGGAGCGCGCCGAAGGCGACCGGCGAGATCATCACGGAGGTGCCGACCAGCTGCCAGGCGGCGTCCGAACCGGCCAGACCGGCCTTCAGCCAGTCGAGCTGCGCGCGGCCCGTGAGCGTGCGGTCGGGGTCGTCGACCGTGCCGGAGCCCGTCTTCGCCTGGGCCGAGCGGAAGGACCGCAGGTCCAGCAGGTGCAGGTCGGCCAGCTTGCCGAAACGGATCCGGCGGAAGACCGTGCCCTCGGTGGAGGTGCGGACCGGCATCCACTCGAAGTAGGCCCGCTTGGCCGCGGCGACCCGGGCGGCCCAGTCGCCCTCGGCGCCCGGGGTGTGGTTCTCGGCCCCGCCGGTCCAGGCGTCGTTGGCGAACTCGTGGTCGTCCCAGATCGCCACCACCGGGTGGGCCGCGTGCAGCGCCTGGAGGTCCGGGTCCGTCTTGTACCAGCCGTGCCGGGTGCGGTAGTCGGCGAGCGACACGATCTCGTGGCGCGGCTCGTGCGGGCGGACGGTGTCCTTCGCCTCCGGGTAGACCCCGCTCGCGTACTCGTAGAGGTAGTCGCCCAGGTGCAGGACCGCGTCCAGGTCGGCGCGGGCGGCGAGGTGGCGGTACGCGGAGAAGTGGCCGGCCTCGTAGTTGGCGCAGGACACCACGCCGAAGCGGACCCCCGGCACGGCGGCGCCGGCGGGCGGGGCGGTGCGGGTGCGGCCGGCCGCCGAGACGACCCCGTCCGCGGTGAAGCGGAAGAAGTAGGCGGTGGCCGGGCGCAGTCCGCGGACGTCGGCCTTGACCGTGTGGTCGGCGGCGGCGGTCGCGGTGGCCGAGCCGGAGGCGACGACCCGCGCGAAGGAGCGGTCCTCGGCCACCTCCCAGTCGACCCGGACGTCCGCGCCGAGCCCGGAACCGGGCACGGCCTCGGGGGAGGGGGTGACGCGCGTCCACAGCAGGACGCCGTCGGGCAGCGGGTCGCCGGAGGCGACGCCGTGCAGGAAGGCGGGCGCCGGGGCGTCCGCGAGGGCCGGCGCGGCCGCGCCGAGCAGCGCGGGGGTGGCGACGGCGGTGACGGCGGCGGCCTTGACGACCGTGCGCCGCGTGGGGGCAGGAGATATGGAGTGACTGGTCACGGCCAGTCAGATTACTGACGGGTACAAAAGGTTGACAGGCGGAATCCGGAAAGTTCTCCGGGGTTTCGCCCGCGGATCACCACGATCTCCGGACGACCCCCCGCGCAGCCCCTCGTGACGCCGGCGCGGCCCGGCGTCACGAGGGGACGGGCGTCACGAGGGGACGGGCGTCACGAGGGGACGGGCGTCAGCCGCCCAGCGCCGGGGTGAGGGCCGCGTTGAACTCCTCGACCGTCAGCGGCGGGTTGTCCGAACCCGAGGCCGTCAGCGTCTTGCCGTCCATCCTCAGCGTCGGCGTGCCCGTCACGCCGCTCTTGTCGAAGGCCTCGGACATCTTCATCGCCCAGGCGTCGAAGGTGCCGTCCTCGACGTGCTTCTTGAAGGCGGCGTTGCCCTTCAGGGCCGGGACCGTGTCCGCGACCTCCAGCAGGTAGGAGTCCTTGGCGAACTTGTCGTCCTTCTCCTCCGGGTGCCACTTCGCGGAGTAGAGGGCCGCCTTGTAGTCCAGGAAGGCCTCCGGGCTCACGTCGAGCGCCGCGCCCAGTGCCGACAGGGCGTTCTTCGAGCCCTCGCCCTGGTCGAAGGTGTCGATGAAGGTCGCGCCCACGTACTTGATCTTGTACTTGCCGGCCTCGACGTCCTTCTCGACGGTGGAGCCGACCGCCTGCTCGAAGGTCGCGCAGACCGGGCAGCGCGAGTCCTCGTAGAGCTCCAGGGTCTTCTTCGCCGAGTCCTTGCCGATGACGACGGTCGTGCCGTTCGTGCCCTCGGTGTTCTTCGGGGCCGTGACCGACGTGGCCTCGGCCGCGGCCTCCCAGGCGCTGGGCTGGTTGGCCTGGACGACGGCGTAGCCGACACCGCCGGCGACGGCGAGCACCGCCACCGCCGAGACGCCGACGATCAGCTGCCGGCGGGCCCGCTCCTTCTTCGCCTGCGCCTCGCGCTCGGCGCGCAGACGCTCGCGGGCGGCAGCCTTGTTGGCCTGGTTGTTGCGTGCACTCATGATCGTGAATCTCCGGAAGGAAGAAAGGGGGAGGAGAGGACGGGAACCGTGCGCTCAGACGAGAGCGAGCGGTCCCCGCGGCGGTCCCCGCCGCCCCACGGAGTGCACGAGGAGGCGCGTACGGGACGGGCGCGGCCGGGGCTCCGGACGACCCGGGCCGGGCACCGCCGGCCGGTCCGCGCCCGTGAGGGCCCCGAGCAGCTCCAGCGGCCGGAAGGCCGAGGCCGCCGCCGCGCCGAGCAGCCGCGCCAGCGCCCGCTCGCCGCCGCGCAGCCAGGCCGCCGCCGAGAGCCCGACCAGGACGTGGGCGGCGAGCAGCAGCCAGGGCAGCGCCGGGTCGGGGGAGGCGAGCAGCGCGGCGGCCCCGCTCCGGGGCGCGACGACCCCGGGCAGCGGGGTGCCCACGGCCCCGCCGCACAGCACCTCCACCCCGAACGACCGCAGCGCGCCGGAGACCGGCCCGCCGGCGGGGCCGTAACAGACCGCCTGGCCGGAGGTGAAGAGCGTGTCGGCGGCCAGCTCCAGCGGGACGAGCAGCCCCGCGATCGGGCCGAAGCCGCGCTCCCGGCCGGCCAGCGCGAACGCGGCGGCGAAGACGGCGACCGCGACCGGCACGACCGTGCCCAGCGGCAGCGGCGCCCCCGAGAGCAGCACGTGGGACGCCACGGACAGCGTCACGACCAGTGCCGTGAAGACCGCCGCCCGCAGCGCCCTCAGCCGCGTCCCTGCCATGTCCATCGTCGGACGAGTGTGCCACGCCGGGCCGTAAGGGGTCCCTAAGGGGAGGCTGTGCGACCGGGGATCCCGGTCACAGGCCCGGGATCCGGCCGTTGCGGAACAGGTCCACGAAGATCTGGTGGTCGCCGCGCGCGCGGGCCCCGTACGCGTGGGCGAAGTCCACCAGGAGCTCGGTGAAGCCCTCCTCGTCCCGCGCGACGGCCGCGTCGATCGCCCGCTCCGTGGAGAACGGCACCAGCGAGTGCCCGCTGGACTCGTCCGCCGCCGCGTGCATGGTCGCGGTCGCCCGCCCCAGGTCGGCCACGGTCGCCGCGATCTCCTCCCAGTCGTCGATGTCCGACCAGTCCAGATCCACCGCGTACGGCGACACCTCGGCGACCAGCTGCCCGGCCCCGCCCAGCTCCGTCCACCCCAGCCAGGGGTCGGCGTGCGCCTGGAGCGCCCGCTGCGAGATCACCGTCCGGTGCCCCTCGTGGCGGAAGTAGTCCCGCACCGCCGGATCCGTGACGTGCCGCGAGACCGCCGGGGTCTGCGCCTGCTTCATGTAGATCACGACGTCGTTCTCCAGGGCGTCGCTGTGCCCCTCCAGGAGGATGTTGTACGAGGGCAGGCCGGCCGAGCCGATGCCGATCCCGCGCCGCCCGACCACGTCCTTCACCCGGTACGAGTCCGGCCGGACCAGGCTCGACCCGGGCAGGGTCCCCAGATAGCCGTCGAAGGCCGCGAGCACCTGGTGGCGGGTCGCCGCGTCCAGCTCGATCGCCCCGCCGCCGGGCGCGAAGCGGCGCTCGTACGCGCGGATCTCGGTCATCGAGTCGAGCAGCCCGAACCGGGTCATCGCGCGGGCCTGCCGCAGCGCCCCCAGCAGCGCGCCGTCGGCGGTCTCCAGGGTGAAGCCGGGGACCTGGTCCCCCCGGGTGCCGGCGGCCAGCAGGCGGATCCGCTCCCGGTAGGCGGTCGCGTAGGCCCGGACCAGGTGGGTGATCTGGTCATCGCCGAGCGCCTTGGCGTAGCCGAGCAGGGCGAGGGAGGCGGCGAGCCGCTTGAGGTCCCAGGTGAAGGGGCCCACGTACGCCTCGTCGAAGTCGTTCACGTTGAAGACCAGGCGCCCGTGGGCGTCCATGTAGGTGCCGAAGTTCTCCGCGTGCAGATCGCCGTGGATCCAGACCCGGCCGGTCCGCTCGTCCAGGAACGGGCCGCCGGCGGCCTCCTCCTCCAGGTCCTTGTAGAAGAGGCAGGCGGTGCCCCGGTAGAAGGCGAAGGCGGATCCGGCCATCTTCCGGAACTTGACCCGGAAGGCCGCCGGGTCGGCGGCGAGCAGCTCGCCGAAGGCGGTGTCGAAGACGGCGAGGATCTGCTCGCCGCGCTCGGCGGCGGCGGGCTGGGGGACCGGCATCGAGGGTGCCTCCTGAGGGGCGGGAAGGTGCGAGAATGTTCTCGACAATACGGACAGGTGTTCCACGTCTTCCAACGCGCGACCCTAGCCCCCGGTGCCCCGCTCCTGTCACTCGCGCGACGTAGACTTCGACGCTGTCCCCCCGGGAACCGGGGGCCTGGGGGCCGCTCCCCAGAAGATCACAGCATCGCCGGAGGCACCCCTCGTGACCAAGCCGCCCTTCACGCACCTCCACGTCCACACCCAGTACTCCCTGCTGGACGGTGCCGCGCGGCTGAAGGACATGTTCAACGCGTGCAACGAGATGGGCATGACCCACATCGCCATGTCCGACCACGGCAACCTGCACGGGGCGTACGACTTCTTCCACAGCGCCAAGAAGGCCGGCGTGACGCCGATCATCGGCATCGAGGCGTACGTCGCCCCCGAGTCCCGGCGGAACAAGCGCAAGATCCTCTGGGGCCAGCCGCACCAGAAGCGGGACGACGTCTCCGGCTCCGGCGGTTACACCCACAAGACCATCTGGGCGGCGAACGCCACCGGCCTGCACAACCTCTTCAAGCTCTCCTCCGACGCCTACGCCGAGGGCTGGCTCCAGAAGTGGCCCCGGATGGACAAGGAGACCATCTCCCAGTGGTCCGAGGGCCTGATCGCCTCCACCGGCTGCCCCTCCGGCGAGCTCCAGACCCGGCTGCGCCTCGGCCAGTTCGACGAGGCCCTGAAGTCGGCCTCCGAGTACCAGGACATCTTCGGCAAGGACCGCTACTTCCTGGAGCTGATGGACCACGGCATCGAGATCGAGCGCCGGGTCCGCGACGGCCTCCTGGAGATCGGCAAGAAGCTCGGCATCCCGCCCCTGGTCACCAACGACTCGCACTACACCTACGCGCACGAGGCCACCGCCCACGACGCCCTGCTCTGCATCCAGACCGGCAAGAACCTCTCCGACCCGGACCGCTTCAAGTTCGACGGCACCGGCTACTACCTGAAGTCCACGGACGAGATGTACGCCATCGACTCCTCGGACGCCTGGCAGGAGGGGTGCGCCAACACGCTCCTGGTCGCCGAGCAGATCGACACCACCGGCATGTTCGAGGCCAAGAACCTCATGCCGAAGTTCGACATCCCGGAGGGCTACACCGAGGTCAGCTGGTTCCGCGAGGAGACCATGCGCGGCATGCACCGCCGGTTCCCGAACGGCATCCCGGAGGACCGCCTCAAGCAGGTCGAGTACGAGATGGACACCATCATCTCGATGGGCTTCCCCGGCTACTTCCTCGTCGTCGCCGACTTCATCATGTGGGCGAAGAAGCAGGGCATCGCCGTGGGCCCCGGCCGAGGCTCCGCGGCCGGCTCGATCGTCGCGTACGCCATGGGCATCACCGACCTCGACCCGATCCCGCACGGCCTGATCTTCGAGCGCTTCCTCAACCCCGAGCGCATCTCGATGCCCGACGTCGACATCGACTTCGACGAGCGCCGGCGCGTCGAGGTGATCCGGTACGTGACCGAGAAGTACGGCGCCGACAAGGTCGCCATGATCGGCACCTACGGCAAGATCAAGGCCAAGAACGCCATCAAGGACTCCGCGCGCGTCCTCGGCTACCCGTACGCCATGGGCGACCGGCTCACCAAGGCCATGCCCGCCGACGTCCTCGGCAAGGGCATCGACCTCGACGGCATCACCAACCCCTCGCACCCCCGCTACAGCGAGGCCGGCGAGATCCGGGCGATGTACGAGAACGAGCCGGACGTGAAGAAGGTCATCGACACCGCCAAGGGCGTCGAGGGCCTGGTCCGCCAGATGGGCGTGCACGCCGCCGGCGTCATCATGTCCAGCGAGCCGATCGTCGACCACGCCCCGATCTGGGTGCGCCACACCGACGGCGTCACCATCACGCAGTGGGACTACCCGCAGTGCGAGTCGCTCGGCCTGCTGAAGATGGACTTCCTCGGCCTGCGCAACCTCACGATCATGGACGACGCCGTCAAGATGGTGAAGGCCAACAAGGGGATCGACCTCGACCTCCTGGCCCTGCCGCTCGACGACCCCAAGACCTTCGAACTGCTCCAGCGCGGCGACACCCTCGGCGTCTTCCAGTTCGACGGCGGCCCCATGCGGTCCCTGCTCCGGCTGATGAAGCCCGACAACTTCGAAGACATCTCCGCCGTGTCCGCGCTCTACCGCCCGGGCCCGATGGGCATGAACTCGCACACCAACTACGCCCTGCGCAAGAACGGCCAGCAGGAGATCACCCCGATCCACCCGGAGCTGGAGGAGCCGCTCAAGGAGGTCCTGGACGTCACCTACGGCCTGATCGTCTACCAGGAGCAGGTGCAGAAGGCCGCCCAGATCATCGCCGGCTACTCGCTCGGCGAGGCCGACATCCTCCGCCGCGTCATGGGCAAGAAGAAGCCCGACGAGCTGGCGAAGAACTTCACCATCTTCCAGGCCGGCGCCAAGAAGAACGGCTACAGCGACGAGGCCATCCAGGCCCTCTGGGACGTGCTGGTCCCCTTCGCCGGCTACGCCTTCAACAAGGCCCACTCCGCCGCGTACGGCCTGGTCTCCTACTGGACCGCCTACCTCAAGGCGAACTACCCCGCCGAGTACATGGCGGGCCTGCTGACCTCGGTCAAGGACGACAAGGACAAGTCCGCGGTCTACCTCAACGAGTGCCGCCGCATGGGCATCAAGGTCCTCCCGCCGAACGTGAACGAGTCGGAGGCGAACTTCGCCGCCCAGGGCGACGACGTCATCCTCTTCGGCCTCACCGCCGTCCGGAACGTCGGCGCCAACGTCGTCGAGTCGATCATCAAGAGCCGCAAGGCCAAGGGGAAGTACTCCTCCTTCCCCGACTTCCTCGACAAGGTCGAGGCCGTGGTCTGCAACAAGCGCACCATCGAGTCGCTGATCAAGGCCGGCGCCTTCGACAGCATGGGCCACACCCGCAAGGGCCTCGTCGCCCAGCACGAGCCCATGATCGACAACGTGGTGGCGGTCAAGCGCAAGGAGGCCGAGGGACAGTTCGACCTCTTCGGCGGCATGGGCGAGGAGGAGAGCGACGAGCCCGGCTTCGGCCTCGACGTCACCTTCACCGAGGACGAGTGGGACAAGACCTACCTCCTCGCGCAGGAGCGCGAGATGCTCGGCCTGTACGTCTCCGACCACCCGCTCTTCGGCCTGGAGCACGTCCTCTCCGACAAGACCGACGCCGGCATCTCCCAGCTCACCGGCGGCGAGCACGCGGACGGCGCGGTCGTCACCATCGGCGGCATCATCTCCGGCCTCCAGCGGAAGATGACCAAGCAGGGCAACGCCTGGGCCATCGCCACCGTCGAGGACCTGGCCGGCTCCATCGAGTGCATGTTCTTCCCCGCCACCTACCAGCTGGTCTCCACCCAGCTCGTCGAGGACGCCGTCGTCTTCGTCAAGGGCCGGCTCGACAAGCGCGAGGACGTCCCCCGTCTGGTCGCCATGGAGCTGATGGTCCCCGACCTCTCCAACGCCGGGGCCAACGCCCCCGTCGTCCTCACCATCCCGGCGCTCAAGGTCACCCCGCCGATGGTGAGCCGTCTCGGTGAGATCCTCCGCCACCACAAGGGCAACACCGAGGTACGGATCAAGCTCCAGGGCCCCCGCACCACCACCGTGCTCCGCCTCGACCGGCACCGGGTCCAGCCCGACCCCGCCCTCTTCGGCGATCTGAAGGTGCTGCTCGGCCCCTCCTGCCTGGCCGGATAGCCCGCCCGCGCGCACGCGCAAGGGGCGCGCCCGTCGTCACGGGCGCGCCCCTTTGCCGTCGGCTCGGGCGTCAGTTGTGGCCGAAGCGCTTCTGACGGCCCTTCCGTGCCATGTCGCCCGGGGTGACCTGGGAGGCACGCTGCTCGGCCTGGGACTCCATCGACGACTGCTGCGCCTGCTGGGCACCGCGCTCGGCCGGCGACTGCTGCTGCTTCTGACGGTTCTGGTTGCGGTTCTTGGCCATGGGGATGATGCCTCCTCGAAGGGATCTAGGGGCCAGGGCCGCTGTCAGACTCACACACGGGACAAACCGCCGCATGTTGGATCATTACGGTGTGTGAGAAGACCCCGGGCCGGGACGGCGGGAGCGTCCGCCACGCCGAAGATCCAGTTCCGGCCGTCAAGCCCCCGGCGGTCGGGCAGACTCGAAGGAACCCGGAACACCTGAGATCCCGAGTCCGGCCGAGATCCGAAAGAGGGTGGAGCACGTGGACCGATGCGTCGTCCTGGTGGACGCCGGCTATCTGCTGGGAGCCGCCGCCAGCCTGCTCGCCGGGGACTCGGCGCGTTCCCGCATCAGCGTGGACCACGCCGGACTCGTCCAGCAGCTGCGCGAACGGGCCGAGATCGAGACCGGCCTCCCGCTGCTGCGGATCTACTGGTTCGACGGCGCCCCCGACCGGGTGCCCCAGCCCGAGCACCGCCGGCTGCGCGTGATGCCCCGGGTCACCGTCCGGCTCGGCGCCCTGACCCGCAGCGACGGCCGCTGGGCCCAGAAGGGCGTCGACGCGGCCATGCACACCGAGCTCACCGAGCTCGCCCGCAACCGCGCCTGCACCGACATCGTCCTCGTCACCGGCGACGGCGACCTGCTCCCCGGCCTGATGTCCGCCAAGGAGCACGGCGTCGCCGTCCACCTCTGGGCCGTCCAGGCCGCCGACGGCGACTACAACCAGTCCGAGGACCTGGTCGCCGAGGCCGACGAGCGCCGCGTCCTCGACCGGACCTGGATCACCCGGGCCGTCCGGGCCAAGGACCTCACCGGCGTCTGCGCCCCGCCGCCGGTGCCCCGCCCCGAGATCGCCGCCATCCTCTCCGCGCCGCTCCCCGAGTCCGCCCTCGCCTCCGCCGGGCGGGCCGCCGGGACCGCCGCGCGCGACGACCGGCCGGCCGCCGACGGGGCCCCCGCGCCCGCCGCCGACGGCCACGGGCCCGCCGCCGTCCCGGCCCCCGCCGCCGGCAAGGCCGTGCCCACCCCCAAGGACCTGGCCGGCCTGCGCCCCGCCGCCGCCCCGCACCCCACCGCGCCCCAGCCGGCCAGCGCCCTGCGCTGGTCCTCCGACCGGGGCTGGGTCGAGCGGCCCGCCACCGCCCTCGGCGAACCGCCCGAGACCGCCTCGCTGCCCACCCTCGCCCAGCTCACCAGCGCCGAGCAGCGCTGGGCCGACCGCGAGGAGGACATCACCACCGTCGGCGGCGACCCCTTCGAGGTCGGACAGGTGTTCGCCCGGCGGTGGCTGGAGCGGCTCCCCGAGCAGAGCCACGTCCAGAAGCTCTCCGTCCTCTACCCCCGCATCCCCCACCGCATCGACGGCGAACTCCTCCGCTACGCCGCCCGGTTCGGCCTCCTCGCGCACAAGGACGACCAGATCGACGAGCACGACCGCTACGCCATCCGCGCCGGCTTCTGGCGCGAGATCGACGTCCGCGCCGCCGCCGAACACGCCCCCGCGCCCGGAGCGGGACCGGCGACCCCGTAGGCTCTTCCCCCGTGAGTACGGTGTGCGTGGTGCGGGACCTGGTCAAGACGTACCCCGCCACGCGCGGCGGGCGCGGCGCGCCCGCGACCCCGGAGGTGCGCGCCACCGACGGGATCAGCCTCGACGTGCGCGGCGGCGAGATCTTCGGCCTGCTCGGCCCCAACGGCGCGGGCAAGTCCACCCTGGTCCGGCAGCTCACCGGACTGATGCGCCCCGACTCCGGCACCGTCGAACTCCTCGGCCACGACCTCGTCCGCCACCCCGAGCGCGCCGCCCGCCTCCTCGCCTACCTCGGCCAGGAGTCCACCGCCCTCGACGAGCTGACCGTCGCCCTCGCCGCCGAGACCACCGGCCGGCTGCGCGGCCTCACCGCCGCCGGCGCCCGCGCCGAGCGCGACGCCGTCCTCGACGAACTGGGCCTCGGCGAGCTGGCCGGCCGCCCCCTCAAGAAACTCTCCGGCGGGCAGCGCCGGCTCGCCTGCTTCGCCGCCGCCCTCGTCGGCCACCGGCCCGTCCTCGTCCTCGACGAGCCCACCACCGGCATGGACCCGGTCGCCCGCCGCGCCGTCTGGGCCGCCGTCGACCGCCGCCGCGCCGAGCACGGCACCACCGTCCTCCTCGTCACCCACAACGTCATCGAGGCCGAGACCGTCCTCGACCGGGTCGCCGTCCTCGACCGCGGCCGGGTGATCGCCTGCGACACCCCCGCCGGACTGAAGGAACGTGTCGCCGGCGAGGTCCGCGTCGAGCTGCTGTGGCGCGACGCCGCCCCGCTCGCCCTCCCCGAGGTCGCCGCCCTGCGCGAACTCGCCCAGGAGTCCGGCCGCCGCTGGGTCCTCCGGCTCGCCCCCGACGCCGCCCGCGCGGCCGTCGCCGCCGTCACCGGCGGCGCCGCCTTCGCCGCCCTCGACGACTTCACCCTCGCCACGCCCAGCCTGGAGGACGTCTACCTCGCCCTCGGCGGCGCCGCCCGCGAAGGACTGGTGAAGGCGTGAACCCCCTGAGCCCTCCGAGCCCCGCGAGCCCCGGCGCCGGCCCGGCCGCCCCCGGCCCCCGCGCCTCCCGCACCACCGGCGTGACCCCCCACGTACCGCACGTCACCCCCAGGAGCTGTCCGCGTTGAGCACCCTGCCCGCCGAGGCCCTGCCGGCCGACGTGCCGGCCGCCCGGGACCGGGACGCCGAGGAGGCCGCGCCCCTCGCCCCGCCCGCCCGGCTGCTGCCCTCCCTCGCCGCCGTCTACCGGGCCCAGCTCAGCCGGGCCCGGGTGGCCCGCATCCCGCTGCTCTTCGTCGCGACCTTCCAGTCCATCGGGATCATGGTCCTGATGCGCGGGGTCGTCGACGGCGGCTCCGAGGCCCGCGCCGTCGTCGCCGGGTCCACCGTCCTCGTCGTCGCCTTCGTCGCCCTCAACCTGCTCGCCCAGTACTTCGGGCAGCTGAGGGCCACCGGCGGCCTCGACCACTACGCCACCCTGCCCGTGCCGCCCGCCGCCGTGGTGCTCGGCGCCGCCGGCGCGTACGCCTCCTTCACCGTCCCCGGCACGGTCGTCACCGCCGTCACCGGCGCCGTCCTCTTCGGCCTGCCCCTCGGCCACCTGTGGCTGCTCGCCGCCGTCGTCCCGCTCTCCGGCGCCGCCCTCTCCGGCCTCGGCGCCGCCCTCGGCCTGCTCGCCCCCCGCCAGGAGTTCGCCACCCTCCTCGGCCAGCTCGGCATGTCCGCCGCGCTGCTCCTCGGCGTGCTGCCGGCCGAGCGGATGCCGGAGCCGATCGGCTGGGCGCGCGACCTGCTGCCCTCCACGTACGGCGTCGAGGCCCTGGCCCGCGCCTTCGACCCGCGCCCCGACTGGACGGCCGTCGCCCTCGACCTGGCCGTCTGCGGGGTCGTCGGAGTCCTCTCGCTGGCCGTCGCCACCTGGGCCTACCGCAGGGCCGCGGTCCGCTGAGGCGGGTCACGGGCACACCTGGCACGATGGCGGGGTGACCGCACCCCTGACGCCTCCCCAGCAGCCCCCGAACGACCCCGCCTGGCCCCCGCCACCCCCGCCGTACGAGGGGCACGGCGGTGACCCGATCACCGCGGCCGAGGTCCTCCAGGGGCTCGTGGTGACGGCCGCCTCGGTGATCGCCGGAGCCGTGCTCGGCGCGCTCTGGGCGTGGCTCGCGCCGGCGGTCCAGCTGATCTCGGACGGCAAGGGCGTTTATCTGCGGGACTCCGAGGGGGAGGCCGCGATCGGCGCCGACGGCACCTTCGTCCTCCTCGCCCTCGCCTTCGGCGCGGTCGCCGGACTCGTCGTCTTCCTCGCCCGCCGCAGGGGCGGCGTCCCGCTCGTCCTCGGCCTCGCCGTCGGCGGCGTCCTCGGCTCGCTGCTCGCCTGGTGGCTGGGGACGAAGCTGGGGCCGACCGCCGACGTGGTCGCCCACGCCAAGGCCGTCGGCCCCGAGGTCGTCTTCGACGCCCCGCTGAAGCTCCAGATGGGCGCCGCGGCGATGCTGGCCTGGCCGCTCGCCGCGATGATCGTCCACCTGCTCCTCACCGGGGCCTTCGGCCCCCGCGACCCGGAGCCCGGCCCCTGGGAGGGGTACGGCAAGCGCTGAGCGCCCCCGGTCAGCCGCGGCCGATCGGGGCCAGGACCGCCGAGGTGAGCGCGGCCAGGTCGGCGGGGGAGAGCTCGACCTCCAGGCCCCGCCGGCCGGCCGAGACGCAGATCGTCCCGTGCGCCGACGCCGAGGAGTCCAGCACGGTGCGCAGCCGCTTGCGCTGGCCCAGCGGGGAGATCCCGCCCCGGACGTACCCGGTCGTCCGCTCGGCCGCCGCGGGGTCCGCCATCGTCGCCCGCTTCCCGCCGACCGCCGACGCCAGCGCCTTCAGGTCCAGCTGGCCGGCGACCGGCACCACCGCCACCGTCAGCTCCCCGTCGACGTCGGCCACCAGGGTCTTGAAGACCCGGTCGGGCGTGACGCCGAGCGCCTCCGCCGCCTCCTCGCCGTACGACGGGGTCGCCGGGTCGTGCTCGTACGCGTGCAGGGTGTACGGCGTGCCCGCCGCGGCCAGGGCCACCGTCGCCGGGGTGCCTCCGCCGTTCTTCTGCTTCTTCTTCGCCACGCGGACTTCCTCGTTCGTCCGTTCCGTCAGTTCGTCCGGTCCGTCAGTTCGGATGGGTGGGCGCCTGGGTCAGCTCCACCGCGGGCAGCGACGGCAGGTGCCGCAGGACCGCCGTCTCCGCGCGCAGCAGCGCCAGCTCCTCGCGCAGCCGGACCGTCGTGTCCGGCGCCTCCAGGAGCCGCTGCTTCGTCGGGATGTCCACCATCGCCGCCGCCGCGACCAGGTACGACACCACCGACGGGTCGTCGGGCAGCTCGGTCGTCGTCAGCGACCGCTCCCGCGCCCCCGCCAGCCGCTTCTGATAGGCGCGGAAGGCCCGCAGCACGCCCTCGGCCAGCGCCTCCGCCTCCTTGCCCGGCTCCTCGGGGAGCTCCTCGGTCTCGGCCGTCAGGAACGGGCCGCTCGCGTCCACCGAGAGCAGCCGCACCCGCGTGGTGCCGGTGACCATCACCTCGTACGAGCCGTCCGCCCGCTGCCGGATGCTCGCCGCGTCCGCGACGCACCCCACCGGGTGGAAGCTGCGGATCGGATCGGGGCCGAAGCCCGCCGCCGGGCCCTTCTCCGGCAGCGCCGTCGGGTCCGGCATGCCGGGCGCGGTCGGGGCGACCTCGTACCCGTCCCGGATCGCGACCACGACGAAGCGCCGCGGCTCCGAGGCGTCGATGGAGAGCAGTTCGCGCATCATGGCGCGATACCGCTCCTCGAAGACGTTGAGCGGCAGCACGAGGCCCGGGAACAGCACCGCGTTGAGCGGGAAGAGGGGCAGGCGAGCGGTGGTCACAGCGGCCAAGCCTAACGGCCGCGCGGCCCGCCCCGTCCGGAGATTCCGCGAGCCCGCCCGGACAGCGGGGTCCGCCGCGCCAGTTCCGCCCGCGTCCGGTCCCGGGTGGCCAGGAACCGACGGAGCGGATCGTGCCCGCCGACCGCCCACGGGAAGGAGGTGGCGTACGGTCCCGTCCGGCCGAACTCGGCCAGCGCGTCCTCCCACCGCCCCCGCTCCACCAGCACGTACGCCAGCAGGTTCCGCACCTCCGCCGGCCACGGGTCGCCCGCCGCGAACCGCGCCGACAGCGCCCGGCCCCGGTCCGCCGCCCGGTCGATCCGCGCCCCGGCCGGCACCGCCCCGTCCGCGCCCGCGTCGGCGGGCCCGGCCGATCCGGCCGCCGCGGGCCGCCCGGCGCCCGGCAGCGGACGCAGCGCCTCGTAGGCGGCGCGCACCGGCAGGGCCCGCACCAGCGAGTCCGGCGCCGCGTCGTCCGCCGCCTGCTCCGCGAAGTCGAAGGCCGCCCGGTCCGAGCCGTACCACTGCGCCGACAGGTACTTCAGCGCGGCGACGTGGCAGCCGTAGTGGTGCGGGGAGCGGAGCAGGGCCTGCTCCCACAGCCCCTCGAAGACCGCGTGCCCCGCGTGCGCCCCGCGCGCGTGGTCCAGCGCGAGCCGCCACGGCACCGGATCGCGCCCGGCCCCCTCCGTGAGCGGCCGCAGCAGCGGGTCCAGCTCCCGCAGCCGCTCCGCCCGCGCCGGCGACTCCCACGCCCGGCGCACCGCGAGCTGCGCCGACACCAGCAGGGCGTCGAGGTCCCCGGGGGCGGCCTCCCGCCACCGGGCCAGCCACTCGCCCCGGCTGTACGCGAAGGTGGCGAGCCGTCCGACGTAGCGGTCCCGGTCCTCCCACTCGCCGGCGTCCCGGGTGGTGGCGAGCAGCTTCGCCGCGGGCTCCGGGTCGCCGAGCGCGGCCGCCACCAGGGCCGGGGCGAGCCGCCCGTCCGGGGCGTCCAGCAACACGTCGTCGTCCGGCGTCAGCCCCTCGGCGAGACGCGGGGCGTGCCGAGCCGAACGGGCGGCGCCGAGCAGGGCGCGGAGGAAGGACATGGCAGGACGTATCTTCCCACCGCGGGGCGCTCCGGGCCTGCCGCCCTTCCCATCCCTTCACCCGGATCTCACCCGGTCTCCTCCGGTCGTTCCCTTCCCGGCCCGCCGCCGGCCGGCCCGGCGCCCGCCGTCCGTCAGCCCCGCCGCAGCAACCGGGTCGCGCCCGCCGCCACCGTCGTCGCCAGGATCCAGCCGAGCAGGATCAGCACCGCCGCCACCCACTGCCAGGCCCCCTCCAGGCGCCAGTAGCCGTCCTGGCCGAGCGTGATCACCGGCAGCAGCAGGTCCAGCGCGTACAGCGCGCCGTTCCAGGCCGGCCCCTCGCCCGCCTTGATCGGCACCGGCTCGTACCGGGAGAAGACCACCGTGCCCGCCGCCCACAGCACCGCCATCCACAGCGCCGCCCGGCCCGGCCGGTAGCCGTACGCCACCGTCCAGTCCTGGACGTACCCCCACAGCTTCCCGGCGACCGGCAGCGTCTCCCGTCTGCGCCGCTGCTTGGCGAGCAGCACCTCCCGGGCGTCCGCGTCCTCCCCGCTGTTGCGGAGCACGGTCGCCAGGCGCTCGTACGGCTCCGGCGCGTACTCCGGCGTCGCCGCCGCCACCCACTCCAGGCGCCGCGCCAGCGGGAAGTGCCCGTACGGCACCAGGTTCTCGTAGACGAAACCGCTCATCGCCAGGCCGCCCGGGCCCGGCCAGCTCGTGGAGAGGTCGATCAGCGTCACCACCTTCGCGCCGTTCAGCACCACCCGGCCCTCCTCCGGGCGCTCCCCGTTGAACCGCAGCTCGGGGGTGACGATCCGGCGCAGCGACAGCTCCTCCCGGCGCGCCCCGTTCAGCAGGAAGCGGGCGTGGTTCAGGTCCACCGCGTCGCCGAACCGCCCGTCGTCCAGCCGCACCCCGCCGTGGAACTCGGCCGGCTTGCGCCGGGCGTCCCGGACCGGCGTCACCCCGTACGGCGGGGTGGCCGTGGACGGGCCGCCGCCCTCGTACACCCAGGCCGCGTTGAGGTACAGGGTGCGCTCCACCGTCAGCTGCGGCGCGTTCAGCGCGCGGCGGCCCCGGTCCGCGCGGAGCACGCTGCCCCGCAGGCTGAGCGAGACCCCGACCTTCGCCCCGCGCAGGCTGACCTCGCCGTACGCCTCGATCAGCTCGGCCTGGAGGTCCTGCGCCACCACCATGCCGTCCGCCGTGATCGCCCGGCCGCGCCCGTCCGGCCCCACCTGGATCTGGTTGATCAGCAGGTCCGTGCCGATCTGCGCGTCCGTCAGCCGGATGCCCCGGCGCACCCGGCAGCGCGGCAGGTGCAGATCGCCCTCCGTGTGCAGCCGGGCCGCCTCCAGGCGGGGGAGCGCGCAGCCGACCATCCGCAGCGTCCCGAACCGGGCCTCCGGCAGCACCACCTCCTCGTCGAAACGGCAGCCGTGCAGCTCCACGTACGGCGACACGGAACCGCCCGCCAGGCCCAGCAGGCCGGTGATCCGCACCCCCCGCAGCTTCAGCGCGGCCACCCGGCCCGGCCGGGCCTGCGGTCCGTCGAGCAGCAGCGCCGCCACCACGTCGGCCCGCACGCTCCGCTCCGGGCCCCACGGCACCTCGCCGAACGGGTCGTCCCGCTCCGTCACCCCCTCCGTCAGATCGCAGGTCCTGCCGATGCGGAACGCCTGCCACATGGCCCGCTCCGGGCCCGTGAGACCGTCCGGCATTCCGTCCTCGTGCGGCTCGGTCACTGCCGCCCCCTCGCTTTCCCCGATGCGCTCCCACCACTCCGCTCACCGGGAGTCGTGGATTCGTACAGTCGTTCTTCCCGCACTGTGACGGGCTGAACGCTAACGGTCAGGAGTGGCGAGGAGACGCCACAGTGGCGCGTATCGGCGCACGGCAAGCCGTGTATCAGCCAGTGATACGGACGTCCGGTGCCGAGGGCCGTCTGCGAGAATTGACCCGTGATCTCTCGAATCGATCTGCGCGGCGAGGCCCTCCCCGAGGGTTCCGCCCTGCGCGACCTGCTGCCCCGTGCCGAGTTCGACGTGGAAGCCGCCCTGGAGACGGTGCGGCCGATCTGCGAGGACGTACGGCATCATGGCGCGGCCGCGGTGATCGAGTACGGGGAGAAATTCGACGGCGTGCGCCTCACGGGCCTCCGCGTCCCCGCCGAGGAGATCGCCCGCGCCCTCGCCGAGCTCGACCCGGCCGTCCGCGCCGCCCTGGAGGAGTCCATCCGGCGCGCCCGCCTGGTCCACCGCGAGCAGCGCCGCACCACCCACACCACCCAGGTCGTGCCCGGCGGCACGGTCACCGAGAAGTGGATTCCGGTCGAGCGCGTCGGCCTGTACGTGCCGGGCGGCCGCGCCGTCTACCCGTCCTCCGTCGTGATGAACGTGGTCCCGGCCCAGGAGGCCGGCGTCGAGGGCATCGCCGTCGCCTCCCCGCCGCAGAAGGAGTTCGGCGGCCTGCCGCACCCCACGATCCTCGCCGCCTGCGCCCTGCTCGGCGTCGACGAGGTGTACGCGGCCGGCGGCGCCCAGGCGATCGCCATGTTCGCCTACGGCACCGAGGCCATCGGCGACGAGCCGGGCTGCGCCCCGGTCAACCTGGTCACCGGCCCCGGCAACATCTACGTCGCCGCCGCCAAGCGCCTCCTCAAGGGCCGCATCGGCATCGACGCCGAGGCCGGCCCGACCGAGATCGCGGTCCTCGCGGACGCCGGCGCCGATCCCGTGCACGTCGCCGCCGACCTCATCAGCCAGGCCGAGCACGACCCGATGGCCGCCTCCGTCCTCGTCACCGACTCCGAGGAGCTGGCCGACGCGGTCGAGGCCGAGCTGAAGACCCAGGTCGCCGCCTCCAAGCACGTCGACGAGCGGATCGTCCCCGCCCTGACCGGCAAGCAGTCCGCGATCGTCCTCGTCACCGGCCTGGACGACGGCCTGAAGGTCGTCGACGCCTACGGCGCCGAGCACCTGGAGATCCAGACCGCCGACGCCGCCGCCGTCGCCGACCGGGTCCGCAACGCGGGCGCGATCTTCATCGGCCCCTGGGCGCCGGTCTCCCTCGGCGACTACTGCGCCGGCTCCAACCACGTCCTGCCCACCGGCGGCTGCGCCTGCCACTCCTCGGGCCTCTCCGTGCAGTCCTTCCTGCGCGGCGTGCACATCGTGGACTACACGCGCGACGCGCTCGCCGACGTGGCCCACCACGTGGTCACCCTCGCCGAGGCCGAGGACCTCCCGGCCCACGGCGCCGCGATCAAGGCAAGGTTCGGCTGGAAGGTGCCCGAGAGCAAGTGAACGCGTACGACAAGATCGGGATCGACGACCTGCCGATCCGCGAGGAGCTGAAGGGCCAGTCGCCCTACGGCGCCCCCCAGCTCGACGTGCCCGTCCAGCTGAACACCAACGAGAACCCCTACCCGCTGCCCGAGCCCCTGGTGGCCCGGATCGCGGAGCGGGTCGCCGAGGCCGCCCGCGGCCTCAACCGCTACCCCGACCGGGACGCGGTGGAGCTCCGCACCGAGCTGGCCCGCTACCTCACCCGCACCGGCAAGCACCCGGTGGCCCGGGAGAACGTGTGGGCCGCCAACGGCTCCAACGAGGTCCTCCAGCAGCTCCTCCAGACCTTCGGCGGCCCCGGGCGCACCGCGATCGGCTTCGAGCCCTCGTACTCGATGCACGCCCTGATCGCCCGCGGCACCGGCACCGGCTGGATCTCCGGCCCGCGCAACGAGGACTTCACCATCGACGTCGAGGCCGCCGAGGCGGCCGTCGCCGCGCACGCGCCCGACGTCGTCTTCGTCACCTCGCCCAACAACCCCACCGGCACCGCCGTCGGGGCCGAGGTCGTGGAGCGGCTGTACGACGCCGCCCAGGCCGCCAAGCCCTCGCTGGTCGTGGTCGACGAGGCGTACGTGGAGTTCAGCCACCGCGACTCGCTGCTGCCCCTCCTGGAGGGCCGGCCGCACCTGGTGGTCTCCCGGACCATGTCCAAGGCGTTCGGCGCCGCCGGGCTCCGCCTCGGCTACCTCGCCGCCCACCCGGCCGTGGTCGACGCCGTCCAGCTGGTCCGCCTGCCGTACCACCTCTCCGCCGTCACCCAGGCCACCGCGCTCGCCGCCCTGGAGCACACCGACACCCTCCTCGGGTACGTCGAGCAGCTCAAGGCCGAGCGCGACCGGCTCGTCGCCGAGCTGCGGGCCATCGGCTACGAGGTCACCGAGTCCGACGCCAACTTCGTCCAGTTCGGCCGTTTCCCCGACGCGCACGAGGCCTGGCGGAAGATCCTCGACCGGGGTGTCCTGGTCCGGGACAACGGCGTACCGGGGTGGCTGCGGGTCACCGCCGGAACCCCCGAAGAGAACGACGCGTTCCTCGACGCGGTTCGTGAGCTGAAGAAGGAGCAGAACGCATGAGCCGCGTAGGCCGCGTGGAGCGCACCACCAAGGAGACCTCGGTCGTCGTCGAGATCGACCTCGACGGCACCGGCAAGGTCGACGTGTCGACCGGGGTCGGCTTCTACGACCACATGCTCGACCAGCTCGGCCGGCACGGCCTGTTCGACCTGACCGTGAAGACCGACGGCGACCTCCACATCGACTCGCACCACACCATCGAGGACACCGCCCTCGCGCTGGGCGCCGCCTTCAAGCAGGCCCTCGGCGACAAGGTCGGCATCTACCGCTTCGGCAACTGCACGGTCCCGCTGGACGAGTCCCTCGCCCAGGTCACCGTCGACCTCTCCGGCCGCCCCTACCTCGTGCACACCGAGCCCGAGAACATGGCGCCGATGATCGGCTCGTACGACACCACGATGACGCGCCACATCCTGGAGTCCTTCGTGGCCCAGGCGCAGATCGCGCTCCACGTCCACGTGCCGTACGGACGCAACGCCCACCACATCGTGGAATGCCAGTTCAAGGCGCTCGCCCGCGCCCTGCGCTACGCCTCCGAGCGCGACCCGCGCGCCGCCGGGATCCTCCCCTCCACGAAGGGCGCGCTGTAACCGTGACCGGTCTCTCCACCATCCTGATCGTCGTCGGGCTCTTCCTGCTCGGCGGCATCTACTCCTTCGTCAAGCAGCAGATGCCCAAGGGCCTCATCGTGCTGCTCTCCATCGGCGCCGCGATGTGCCTCACCGCCGGCGTGCTGCGACTGGACGTGTGGTCATGAGCACTGCGACTCCGAAGAAGGTCGTCGTCTTCGACTACGGCTTCGGCAACATCCGCTCCGCCGAGCGCGCGCTCGCCCGGGTCGGCGCCGACGTCGAGATCACCCGCGACTACGAGAAGGCGATGAACGCCGACGGGCTCCTCGTCCCCGGCGTCGGCGCCTTCTCCGCCTGCATGCGGGGGCTCAAGGAGGCCCGCGGCGACTGGATCGTCGGCCGCCGGCTCTCCGGCGGCCGCCCCGTCATGGGCATCTGCGTCGGCATGCAGATCCTCTTCGAGCGCGGCATCGAGCACGGCGTCGAGACCGAGGGCCTCGACGAGTGGCCCGGCACGGTCGAGCCGCTGGACGCCCCCGTCGTGCCCCACATGGGGTGGAACACCGTCCAGGCGCCCGCCGACAGCGAGCTCTTCGCCGGCCTCGACGCCGATGCCCGTTTCTACTTCGTGCACTCCTACGCGGTGCGCGAGTGGAGCCTGGAGATCGGCAACAAGAACATCCGTGCCCCCAAGGTCACCTGGGCCACCCACGGCGAGCCCTTCGTCGCCGCCGTGGAGAACGGCGCCCTGTGGGCCACCCAGTTCCACCCCGAGAAGTCCGGCGACGCCGGAGCCCAGCTCCTCACCAACTGGATCGGAACCCTGTGAGCACTCTCGAACTCCTCCCCGCCGTCGACGTCCGCGACGGCCAGGCCGTCCGGCTCGTCCACGGCGAGTCCGGCAGCGAGACCTCCTACGGCTCCCCGCTGGAGGCCGCCCTCGCCTGGCAGCGCTCCGGCGCCGAGTGGCTCCACCTCGTCGACCTGGACGCCGCCTTCGGCACCGGCGACAACCGCGACCTCGTCCGGCAGATCACCGAGGCCATGGACATCAAGGTCGAGCTCTCCGGCGGCATCCGCGACGACGCCTCGCTCGCCGCCGCCCTCGCCACCGGCTGCACCCGCGTCAACCTCGGCACCGCCGCCCTGGAGACCCCCGAGTGGGTCGCCAAGGTCATCGCCGAGCACGGCGACAGGATCGCCGTCGGCCTCGACGTCCGCGGCACCACCCTCAAGGGCCGCGGCTGGACCAGCGAGGGCGGCGACCTCTACGAGACCCTCGCCCGCCTCGACTCCGAGGGGTGCGCCCGGTACGTCGTCACCGACATCGGTCGCGACGGCACCCTCACCGGCCCCAACGTCGACCTCCTGAAGAACGTCTGCGCGGCCACCGACAAGCCCGTCGTCGCCTCCGGCGGCGTCTCCTCCCTGGACGACCTGCGGGCCCTGGCCGGCCTCACGCACCTGGGCGTCGAGGGCGCGATCGTCGGCAAGGCCCTCTACGCCAAGGCGTTCACGCTGGAGGAGGCCCTCCAGGCGGTGGCGGCCGCATGACCGGGTCCCTGCGCAAGGTCGTCACCGGCGCCCCCTGGGAGGAGCAGTTCGGCTACTCCCGCGCGGTCGAGCTGCCCAACGGCACGGTCCTCGTCTCCGGCTGCACGTCGGTGATCGACGGCGCCATCGCCGACGGCGGCCCGTACGAGCAGACCGTCAACTCCTTCAACGTCGCCCTCGACGCGCTGAAGCAGCTCGGCCTCGGCGCCGAGCACGTCGTCCGCACCCGCATGTACATCACGCACGCGCGGGACGTGGACGAGGTGGGCCGCGCCCACAAGGAACTGTTCGACGAGGTCCGTCCGGCCGCGTCGATGATCATCGTCTCCGGCTTCGTCGACCCCCGCCTGGTGGTCGAGGTCGAGGTCGAGGCCTACAGGAGTGATGCGGCATGAGCCTCGCCGTACGCGTGATCCCCTGCCTGGACGTGGACAACGGCCGGGTCGTCAAGGGCGTCAACTTCCAGAACCTGCGGGACGCCGGCGACCCCGTCGAGATGGCCAAGCTGTACGACGCCGAGGGCGCAGACGAGCTGACCTTCCTCGACATCACCGCCTCCTCCGGCAACCGGGAGACCACCTACGACGTGGTGCGCCGCACCGCCGAGCAGGTCTTCATCCCGCTCACCGTCGGCGGCGGCGTCCGCTCGGCGGAGGACGTCGACAAGCTGCTGCGGGCCGGCGCGGACAAGGTGGGCGTCAACACGGCCGCCATCGCCCGCCCCGAGCTGATCCAGGAGATCGCGGAGCGCTTCGGCCGCCAGGTCCTCGTCCTGTCGGTCGACGCCCGCCGCACCGCCACCGGCTCCTTCGAGGTCACCACCCACGGCGGCCGCAAGGGCACCGGCATCGACGCCGTCGAGTGGGCCCACCGCGCCGCCGAGCTGGGCGCGGGGGAGATCCTGCTCAACTCGATGGACGCGGACGGCACCAAGGACGGCTACGACACCGAGATGATCGCGGCCGTGCGCAAGCACGTGACCGTCCCGGTCATCGCCTCGGGCGGCGCCGGCAAGCTCGCCGACTTCGCCCCGGCCGTCGCGTCCGGAGCGGACGCGGTGCTCGCCGCCTCGGTCTTCCACTTCGGCGACCTGCGGATCGGCGAGGTCAAGGGAGCGCTGCGGGAGGCGGGGCACGAGGTCCGCTGAAACCCGCACACCGATGTGTGCGGCTCGATATCCTGATACCAGGCCGTATATCAAGCCGCACGCATCGGAGGCCCGCATGGCCAGGACCGTGATCGACGTGGACGACCGCATGCTGGCGTTCGCGCAGCAGCAGCTCGGTACGACCACGAAGCGCGACACCGTCAACCGCGCGCTGACGATAGCCGCCGCACTCAGCGCGGACGACCGGGCGCGCGCCCTGCGCTGGCTCCAGGACAACGCCGACGACTTCCTCGACTTCGACGTCCTGGAGGACCGGGAGCGCTCGGGCCAGTGACGTACCTCGCCGACACCTCCGCGGTGTGGCGACTGCTGCGCCGCCAGATCGGCGACCCGTGGCCGCGCCACGTCGCCCAGGGGCTCGTGGCGATCTGCCCGCCCGTCGAAGCCGAGCTGATGCCCGGCCTGCGCGCCGACCGCGACCATGAGCCGTTCTTCGGCATGCTCGGCCAGACCTTCGGCTGGGTGCCCGCCGTCGAAGACCCCTGGCCGCAGGTCATCGCCGTGCAGCGGGACCTCGTCGCCATCGGCCACCACCGGGGCCCCTCTCCGATGGACATCCTCATCGCGCTCACCGCCCAGCAGCACCGGCTGACCCTGCTGCACGTGGACGACGACTTCGCCTCGATCGCCAAAGTGCGCCCCGGCATCGCCATGATCCGGCTCCAGCCGGCCGGCCGATGACCAGTACCCTCGACCACACCACCGCGCCTGCCCCCGCCCACCGCAGCCCCCAGGTCCTGCGCTGGCTCGGCGCCTACACCGCCTCCACCCTCGGCGACAGCGTCTTCTACCTGGCCCTCTCCTGGGCCGCCGTCAGCGGCGGCAGCCCCGCTCAGGCCGGGCTCGTCATGGCCGTCGCGGCCGTGCCCCGCGCGCTGCTCATGCTCTTCGGCGGAGTGATCGCCGACCGGCTCGGCCCGCGCCGGGTCGTCATCGTCTCCGACGCCGTCCGCTGCCTGGTCACCCTCGGCCTCGCGGCGACCCTCTTCCTCGCCTCGCCCGGCCTGGGGGCGCTCGCCGCCGTCGCCCTCGTCTTCGGCACCGTCGACGCCCTCTTCCTGCCGGCCGTCGGCGCCCTGCCGCCCCGGATCGCCGACCGCGACCAGCTCGCCCGCGTCCAGGGCATGCGCGGCCTCGCGTACCGCGCGGGCGCCGTCGTCGGCGCCCCGCTCGGCGGCCTCGCCGTCGCCGTCGGCGGCACCGCGCCGTCGCCGTCGGCGGCACCGCGAGCGCCTTCGCCGTCGCCGGCGCCCTCTTCGCCTTCTCCCTGCCCCTGCTCGCCGCGCTCCGGCTCCGCCCGCTGCCCCGGGAGGAGGCCCGCGAGGGCACCGCCCCGCGCGGCCTCGCCGACGGCCTGCGCTACCTCCGCGGCCACCCGGTGCTCGGCCCGCTGATGATCGTCGTCCTCCTCAGCGACCTCGGCTTCACCGGCCCGCTCAACGTCGGCCTCGCCGTCCTCGCCGAGCAGCGCGGCTGGGGCGCCCCCGGCATCGGCTGGGTCCTCGCCGGCTTCGGCGCCGGCGCGGGCGCCGCCTCCCTGCTGCTCACCGTCAAGGGCCATGTCCCCCGCACCGCCGCCGTCCTCGCGGCCCTCGCCATCGGCCTCTTCGCCGGCCTCTCCGGGGCCCTCTGCAACGCCCTCATCCAGACCGAGTGCGACCCCGCGTACCTCGGCCGGGTCAGCGCCGTCGCGAGCCTCGGCAGCCTCGGCATCGCCCCGCTGAGCTACCCGGTTACCGGCGCGGCGATCGGCGCGTGGGGGACCGGCCCGGTCTTCGCCGTCAGCGCCGCGGTCTGTGCCCTCTCCGGGGTGTACGCCCTCGCGGTCCGCGCCGTCCGCCGCGCCGGACTCCCGAGCCCCGCCTAGAGCCCCAGCTGCTTCGTCGTGCTCAGCAGCTCGATGGCGTCCGGCTCGCCCTCCAGGCCCACCTTCGCCACCTCCGTACGCCCGTACAGGTACATCGTCAGCTCGCCCGGTTCCCCGGAGACCGTCACCACCGGGGTGCCGCGGTGGGCGACCACCGTCTGGCCGTTCGGGCGGCGCAGGACCAGGCCCACCGGGGCCTTGCGGCCCAGGAGGCGGGCGGCCCTCTCCAGCCGGGACCAGAGGGCGTCCGCGAAGACCGGGTCCAGCTCGCGCGCCGACCAGCCGGGCTGGGCGCGGCGGACGTCCTCCGCGTGGACGTAGAACTCGACGACGTTCGCGCCCTCGTCCACCTGCTTGATCGTGAACGGGGAGAAGCGCGGCGGGCCCGTGCGGATGAGCTGGATCAGCTCCTCGTACGGCTTTCCGGCGAACTCCTCCTGCACCCGTCCGAGCCGCTCCTTCAGCGCCGGGACGAGCGTCCCGGCCGCCGCGTCCGGGCGCCGCTCCCGCACCACCACGTGCGCCGCGAGGTCCCGGGTCCGCCAGCCCTCGCACAGCGTCGGCGCGTCCGGACCGGCCGCCTCCAACAGATCAGCGAGCAGAAGCCGTTCACGTTTGGCATGGGTCGACATGCCCGCCAGCGTACGGCCGCGGCGCGCCGTCCGCCCAGTGGACGCCCCGCCGGACACGCCTCCGCGCCACGGCACAATGGCGCCATGAGCTCCACGCCCCGGACCCCCAGCGACCTCGACCCGGCCGTCGCCGCCCGCCTCAAGCGCAGCGCCGACGGGCTGGTCCCCGCCATCGCCCAGCAGTACGACACCGGCGAGGTGCTGATGCTCGGCTGGATGGACGACGAGGCCCTGCACCGCACCCTCACCACCGGCCGCTGCACCTACTGGTCGCGCAGCCGGAACGAGTACTGGGTCAAGGGCGACACCTCCGGGCACGTCCAACACGTGAAGTCGGTCGCCCTCGACTGCGACGCCGACACGATCCTCGTCAAGGTCGACCAGGTCGGCGCCGCCTGCCACACCGGCACCCGCACCTGCTTCGACACCGACGTGCTCCTCGCATCCGAGTAGGGTCTGGCGCCATGGATCTCGACACCTTCCGCAAGCTGGCGGCCGACCGCCGCGTCATCCCCGTCAGCCGCAGGCTCCTCGCGGACGGCGACACCCCGGTCGGGCTCTACCGCAAGCTCGCCGCCGAACGCCCCGGCACCTTCCTCCTCGAATCCGCGGAGAACGGGCGCAGCTGGTCCCGCTACTCCTTCATCGGCGTCCGCAGCGACGCCACCCTGACCGTGAAGGACGGCGAGGCCCACTGGCTCGGCACCCCGCCCGTCGGCGTCCCCACGGACGGCGACCCGCTCGCCGCCCTGCGCGCCACCGTCGAGACCCTCCACACCCCGCGCGACCTCGCCGGCGACCTGCCGCCGTTCACCGGCGGCATGGTCGGCTACCTCGGCTACGACATCGTCCGCCGCCTGGAGCGCATCGGCGAGCACGGCCGCGACGACCTGCGGCTCCCCGAGCTCACCATGCTGCTCACCAGCGACCTCGCCGTCCTCGACCACTGGGACGGCTCGGTCCTCCTGATCGCCAACGCGATCAACCACAACGACCTGGAGACCGGCGTCGACGAGGCGTACGCCCACGCCGTCGCCCGCCTCGACGCGATGGAGGCCGACCTGGCCCGCCCCGTCGCCACCACCCCCGCCGCCCTCCCGGCCTCCGAGCTCCCCGAGTACTCCGCGCTCTGGGGCGGCCCGGCCTACCAGGAGGCCGTCGAGGACATCAAGGAGCGGATCCGGGCCGGCGAGGCCTTCCAGGTCGTCCCCTCGCAGCGCTTCGAGACCCCCTGCACCGCCTCCGCGCTCGACGTCTACCGGGTCCTGCGGGCCACCAACCCGTCCCCGTACATGTACCTCTTCCGCTTCGAGAACGGCTTCGACGTCGTCGGCTCCTCGCCCGAGGCGCTGGTCAAGGTCGAGGACGGACAGGCGATGCTCCACCCCATCGCCGGCACCCGGCACCGCGGCGCCACCCCGCAGGAGGACCACGACCTCGCCGAGGAACTGCTCGCCGACCCCAAGGAGCGCGCCGAGCACCTCATGCTCGTCGACCTCGGCCGCAACGACCTCGGCCGGGTCTGCGCCCCCGGCTCCGTCGAGGTCGTCGACTTCATGTCGATCGAGCGGTACTCCCACGTCATGCACATCGTCTCCACCGTCACCGGCCGGGTGGCCGAGGGGAAGACCGCCTTCGACGTCCTCACCGCCTGCTTCCCCGCCGGCACCCTCTCCGGCGCGCCCAAGCCCCGCGCCATGCAGATCATCGAGGAGCTGGAGCCCTCCCGGCGCGGCCTGTACGGCGGCTGCGTCGGCTACCTCGACTTCGCCGGCGACTCCGACACCGCCATCGCCATCCGCACCGCGCTGCTCCGCGACGGCACGGCGTACGTACAGGCCGGCGCCGGCGTCGTCGCCGACTCCGACCCGGCCGCCGAGGACGCCGAGTGCCGCAACAAGGCCGCCGCCGTGCTCCGCGCCGTCCACACCGCCAACCGGATGAACGCTTCCTGAAGCGGTAGGGGATAGTGGGGTACGTGAGTGCCGCATCCGTACCCCAGCCCCGAGCCGCCCGCGCGGCCGTCACCCCCGGCGGCCGGCGGAGCCTCGCCCTCGCCCTGCTCCTCGGTGCCCTCGGCGCCACCGTCGTCCTGCTCTCCGCCGGCCAGATCTGGGCCGAGGGCACCGCGTCGGTCGCCGGGGGCACCGTCCCCGTCGAGGCCGACGGCGGCACCGTCACCGGCGTCCCGACCGCCCTCGCGATCGTCGGCCTCGCCGCCCTCGTCGCCGTCTTCGCGGTCCGCCGCACCGGCCGCACCCTCGTCGCCGCGCTCCTCGCGCTCAGCGGCGCCGGCGCCGCCCTCGCCGCCCTCCTCGGCGCCTCCGACAGCGCCGCCCTCGACGCCGAGGCCGCCCGGATCACCGGCGACACCGCCGCCGCCGTCGCCGGCCTCACCCACACGGCCTGGCCGTACGTCGCCGCCGCCGGCGCCCTCCTGATCCTCCTGGCCGGCCTCTTCGCCCTCCGCTTCGGCAAGAGCTGGCCCGCGATGGGCGGCCGCTACGAGCGCTCCGGCGCCCCCCGGGCCCCGCGCCGCGCCGCCGCCGGGGACCCCGACCGCCCCGAGGACCTGTGGAAGGCGCTCGACCGCGGCGAGGACCCGACGCACGACGCGTGATCGTCCGGGACCCCCCGAGTCACCTCCGCGGGTCCATGTGCGGAAGAATGACGCCGTCATCACATGACGACCGTCGTCTTCGACGCCACCACCGAGCAACATCTACGAGGAGCAACTCATGGCGGGCAGCGCCCACGGACACACCCCGGCCGCCTGGACCGGTGTCATCATCTCCTTCATCGGCTTCTGCATCGCCGGAGTCTTCATGGTGGCGGCGAACGTGCCCGGTTTCTGGGCCGGTGTCGGCGTCATCGTCCTCGGCGGTGTCGTCGGCGGCGCGATGAAGATCGCCGGCCTCGGCATGCCCAAGGAGTCCCAGGCCGTCACCGAGGCCCGCGAGAGCGCGACCGCCGCGGCCAAGGCCCGCGCCTGACCCCGGGGCCCGGAGGCCCTCGCGGGACGCGAGCACCACACGAACGGCGCAGTCCGGCACGGCCGGGCTGCGCCGTCGCGCGTCCCGGGCTGCGCCGCCGGGCCGTCCGGGCGAGAATCGCCGCGTGACCGCCGAGCCGACCCCGCAGCCCGCCCCGCCCGCCCCGCCGCCCCGGCTCGCCGAGGCCGAGGAGTTCCGGCGGCGCCCGCTCGCCCGGCGGCTGCTCGCCCCGCTCCTCACCCTCGCCGGAGCCGGCGCCGCCTTCGCGTACGTCGGAGCCGTCGACCCCAACGAACCCGGCCACTACCCCGTCTGCCCGCTGCTCCGCTTCACCGGCCTGTACTGCCCCGGCTGCGGCGGCCTGCGCAGCGCCCACGCCGTCGCCCACGGCGACCTCGTGACCGCGCTCGGTGCCAACGCCCTCGCCGTCGCCGGATACGCCGTCTGCGCGGTCCTCATGGCGGTGTGGCTGGTCCGCGCCGTCCGCGGCACGCCGACCCGGCTCGCGGTGCCGCCCGCCTGGGGAGGGGCGCTCGGCGCGCTGACCGCCCTGTTCGCAGTGGTCCGGAACCTTCCGTTCGGCTCCGCGCTGGCTCCCTGAAGTCCCAGCAGGTGGGACGCCGCGCCGGTCGATGCGGGCCGGAGGCCCGGCTGCGGATACCATCGACGTGGCCGAACCGTGTTCATCAGGTTCCGTAGAACCGTCACCGTCCCGGAAGGGGGCCTCTCGCGTGAGTGTGCTCGACGAGATCATCGAAGGCGTGCGCGCCGACCTCGCAGAGCGGCAGGCGCGGGTCTCCCTCGACGAGCTCAAGGACCGGGCCGCCAAGGCCCCGCAGGCCAAGGACGGGGTCGCCGCGCTGCGCGGCGACGGCGTCAAGGTGATCTGCGAGGTCAAGCGGTCCAGCCCGTCCAAGGGAGCGCTCGCGGCCATCGCCGACCCGGCGGGACTCGCCGCCGACTACGAGGCGGGCGGCGCCGCCGTCATCTCCGTCCTCACCGAACAGCGCCGCTTCGGCGGCTCGCTCGCCGACCTGGAGGCCGTCCGGACCCGGGTCGACATCCCCGTCCTGCGCAAGGACTTCATCGTCACCGCCTATCAGCTCTGGGAGGCCCGGGCGTACGGAGCGGACCTCGCGCTCCTCATCGTCGCCGCCCTGGAGCAGGAGGCCCTCGTCTCCCTCATCGAGCGCGCCGAGTCCATCGGGCTCACCCCGCTCGTCGAGGTCCACGACGAGGAGGAGGTGGAGCGCGCGGTCGACGCCGGCGCCCGGATCATCGGCGTCAACGCCCGCGACCTCAAGACCCTCCAGGTCGACCGCTCCACCTTCGAGCGCGTCGCCCCCGAGATCCCGGCCGGCATCGTCAAGATCGCCGAGTCCGGCGTCCGCGGCCCGCACGACCTCATCGCGTACGCCAACGCCGGCGCCGACGCGGTCCTGGTCGGCGAGTCCCTGGTCACCGGCCGCGACCCGAAGACCGCCGTCGCGGACCTCGTCGCCGCCGGCGCCCACCCGGCCCTGCGGCACGGCCGGAGCTGATCCGACCGTGACCCCCCGCCGCGCCGCCGTGCCGACCGCCCCGGGCTCCCTGGCCCAGGGGCCCGTCGGCCTGCGCGCGGTGTCCGTCACCGCCCACGCGCGGCTCGCCCGGGGCTGCCGGCCCCGGGGCT